>DATFDT010000242.1:0-14049 GCA_035251975.1 Pyrinomonadaceae bacterium
TCGCTCGACCGCATCGCGAGGACGAAGACGATCATGGAGCCGCCGCTGCCACTCGACCTGGCGCGCTTCCAGTCGCTCGCAGACGAAATCCTCAAACTCAATTCCAAGCTCAACTACACCTATGGAGGCACCGTTAAGTGAGCAAGGGCAAGCTTCTACTGCTGCTCGTTTTGACATTGCTGTTGATTATCCCCCCGGGTTGCCGCCGGCGCAGTAACGCGTTTGTGATCGGGCTCGGCGACAACGTCCGCACGATCGATCCGATTGGCTCCCCTACAGTTGACGCAGCCAGCGAGCGCGTGCGCGTGCTGATATTCAACACGCTCGTCAAGAAAGACGAGAAGTTTGAATACGTGGGCGATCTGGCTTCTGACATCAAGCGCTCCGATGATGGTCTAACCTACACGTTTACACTTCGCGACGGTGTGAAGTTTCATAACGGGCAGACGCTGAGCTCAGCAGACGTGAAGTACACGCTAGATCTCGTCTTCTCAAGCAACTTCGCGAAGTCGGCAAGTTTTTATAAAGGCACGGGCGCGGAAAAAGTCAGTTACATTAAAAGCGTCGAGGCGCCCGATGCGCGCACGGTGGTCGTGATGTTGATCGAGCCGTGGGTTGGATTGCTTTCGAATCTTGTTCCAATCGCGATCGTTCCGAAAGACAGTTACGAGTCACAAAAGACGCATCCGCTCGGCAGTGGTCCATTCAAGTTTGTGAGTTACGACAACGCGCAGCAGGTGTGCGACCTTGAGGCGTTTGCGGATTATTGGGAAGGCGCACCGAAGCTGCCGTCAGTGCGCGTCCGCGTTATTTCCGACATGAATGCGTT
This sequence comes from Pyrinomonadaceae bacterium, assembly GCA_035251975.1. GTDB lineage: Bacteria > Acidobacteriota > Blastocatellia > Pyrinomonadales > Pyrinomonadaceae > PSRF01. The sequence goes on from DATFDT010000242.1 coordinate 830, forward strand.
GCAGGCGGAATTGCAGGCGGGCCGGGTTGATATCGCGCCGATGCCTACGAGTCTTTCGCCAGATGCGGTGAAGCGACTCGAAGGTGATCCGAACCTGCAAGTAAAGGTGTTCAACGGCTCGAATGTTAATTTGCTGACGATCAACACCGCGTCGGCGCCGCTCGACAACGTGAAGGTACGACAGGCAATCGCATATGCAATCGATCGCGAGAGTTTGATCAAGAACCTGTTGCTGGGACTCGGAAAGATCGCGCATTCGATCATTCCAGAGGAGTCGTGGTCGTATTCGCCAGGGCAGACGTATTCGTACGATCCGGCGCGAGCGAAACAGTTGCTCGACGAAGCGGGATTTCGCGATCCGGACGGTGATGGACCACGCATGCGATTCGATAAGCCCGTCATCTACAAGCTTTCCGGAAGCAGCATCGCGGGGCGGCAGTACGCGGGTGTGATTCAGAATTCGCTGAAGGAAGTCGGGATTCCGGTGGAGATTCAGACGGCCGAGCAGAATACATTCCTGGATGAGCTTAAACGCGGCAACTTCCAGATCTCGTATTCGCAGTGGGTGGGTGGAAATCAGGATCCGATCTTTTACAAGGATCTGTTCGCGAGTTCCGAGATCCCGACCGAGTCGAGGCCGGCGCGCAATCGCAGCCGCTACAGTAACAAAGAGCTCGATGCGTTACTGAATGAAGCTGTGAACACGTTCGATCGACAGAAGGCCCGGGATCTTTACGTCAAGATTCAGGAGATCGTGAGCCGTGACGTGCCGGTGTTCCCATTGTGGTACCAGTCGAACATCGTGATCGCGCGGAAGAACGTGCAGAACATTCAGGTAAACGCGAGCGGCGACTGGGGCTTCATCCGCAAACTAAGCCTTAATTAGCCACAAAAAGGCACAAAAAGCACAAAAGAGAAAGTTCAGAGTTCAAGCTTTAGCTGGCTTTGCCCGAAAAGTCTGATTTCTCTGTGCAACCTCTGCGTTCTCTGAGTCTCTGTGGTTGTTTTTCCTAAGCAATCTTGAACCACAGAGGCACAGAGAGCGCAGAGATTGCACAGAGAAGAGCATGTATAACGACTTTTCGGCCAAAGCCGCTTTAGCTATTTCTCTTTTGTGCTTTTTGTGCTTTTTGTGGACTAAAACTCGGTGATTTTGAGCGAGGCGGTGGCTGAGAGTGGTGGCGTGACGCCGGCGTGGAGATAATCCCAGGCGGCGAGGCCGATCATCGCAGCATTATCAGTTGACCACTTCAGCGGCGGCAGACAGAGTTTTACTCCCATCCGATCGCAGAGCTCCGCGGCGCCTTCACGCAGTTGCGGGCTCGCCGCCACGCCACCAACCACCACCAGGCACTCCGCCGGATACTCTTCCAACGCGCGCCTGCACTTCGTCAAAAGGATCTCCATACACGAGCTAACAAACGACGCCGCCACATCCGCATGGTCAACGTCGGGATTCTTGTCAAGGAACCGTCCCACCGCCGACTTCAACCCCGAGAACGAAAACTCAAAACCTTCATTCAACATCGGACGCGGGAATGGAATCGAAGCTCTTCCCGTCTTCGCAAGCTTATCGACTGCCGGTCCACCCGGATATCCAAGCCCCAGCAGTCGCGCAACCTTGTCGTAAGCCTCGCCCACCGAATCGTCTCGCGTCGAGCCGAGCAGTTGGATCTCAGTCAAACTCTCCATGCGCGCGAGAAAAGTATGCCCACCGGAAACCAGCAACACGATCGCCGGCAACTCGACTCGTTTCTCAACGAGGTCAGCGCTACGCAAATGACCGCGCAAGTGATTTATTCCGAGCACGGGAACGTTCCAGCCGAGCCCGAGTCCGGCCGCAGTATTCACACCAACAATCAACGAACCAATCAGACCCGGACCGCGCGTCACACCAATCGCTTTCAAATCAGGCCCTTCAACGTTTGCTTCTTTCAGCGCGCGCTCGATCGTCGGCACGACGACGAGTGCATGTGCACGACTCGCAAACTCCGGATACACGCCGCCCCAGTGCGAATGAATGTGCGTTTGGCTCGCGATGATTGACGACAACACATTTCCCTCGCGGTCGACGACCGCGGCAGCCGTGTCGTCGCATGACGATTCAAGTCCCAGGATCACATCTTGGCTCATGATAAATACTTTAACACTTCCGATTCGGGCACGACGCCGATCCGCTCGATCGCAGGCGGATCGACACGACAGTTCACGAGCGTCGAGGCGGTCGTGCGCAGCATTCCGCCGTCGATTGCAAGATCCGGCGCACCATCCAACTGCGCAAGAATGTCTGCAATGTTATCTGGCGTTTCGGCGCTGTGCGCATTCGCGCTAGTAACGAGCAGTGGCCCTGTCTTGCGCAAGACGGAAAGCAGTCGCTCGTCGTTCGGTATTCGCACCGCTGCTTCGTCGCGGCCTGCTAGCCAGCTCGGTCTGTAATCAGAGCTAAACCCCATCGCGAGCGTCAAACTTCCAGGTATCAATGGCGACCGAAGTAATCGTCTCGCTGATTCGCTGACTTCAAAACCGAGCGCCTCAAGCTCAGCATCCGACGCAACCATGATCGGGAGATTCACATTTCGCGGCCGTCGCTTAAGCGCGAAGAGACGACTGATCGACTCGTCAAAGTTTGGACTGACCGCGAGCCCGTAAACGGTGTCCGTCGGAATAAGCACGACGCCGCCATTTGCGAGACACTCGACAATTTTTTCAACTTCTATATTCACTCGAAAAACACGTCCGATTGATCATTGAGCGCCTCAACTTGTGTCGTCGCTCTCACGCCGTCCTTCGAAGCCATCCTCAACAAAACGCGCGCATCCGGATTCTCGACTCCCGTATCGACAACTCTTGCTTCTCCCAACAACGTCGCGAGCCGGTGACGAATCCTTCCCGCCACCGCGACGTCGCCGAGACCGGCGCTAACCTTCGACAACGCTTCATGCACACGCCCGAATCGCATGATCTCAACGGATCCACCCCTGATCAACCCAACGTATGCGTTATCATTCGACGCCGGCACCGCACAGATAACCGGCAGCTCCGTCGTCTCACGCGTTTGCTCAGCAATGATCTCGAACCAGTTAAACGGATAAATGTTCACGTTCAAACTAAACGCGAGCGCATTCACAAACGAAATTCCCGCACGCACAAACGTCAGCGATCCCGGTCCGACATTGATCGCCACTCCTTTGATCTCGCTTGCCTGCGCGCCAATCGCATCGAGCCCGCATTCAAGCAACGCATTCAAAGTTCTCAGCGATTGATCACATTCATTCACATCCGAATCGAAGATCGCCTCACCATCACGTCCAAGCACAACGCGATACACATTCGACGACGATTCGATTGCCAACAACAAACTCATACCTGGTTCTGCAACGCAACGAGCACCAGCGCCCACCTTTCCACCTTTGCAGAAAACGTCAACCGGCGCGAATTGTCCTCGTTCTCAACAAACTCGAAATCGATCGACAACGCGTCTGGAAACTCCTGCTCGACGATGTCGCCCCACTCGACCGCCGTGAAGCTCTCAGCGACGAAATCTTCGAGGGCCAGATCGCGAAACTCTGCGACACTCGAAAGCCGGTAAGCGTCGATGTGCAGGAACGTGCCGGAAGGGATCTGATAAAACTGCGCGATAGTGAAAGTCGGACTCGTGACTTCGGCCTTGGATCCCAGCGCGGCCACCAGCTCCTGAACAAACGCCGTCTTGCCACTCGCCAGCGGCCCTTTCAGCAATAATGCATCACCGAGCCGCAGCCGAGGCGCGAGCGCGACGGCAACAGCGCGCGTCTCTTCCCTACCCTTACAAACGACACTAAACTCATCCATATTTCTTTTAGGGTTGTACCCAATTCATAGTGATGCGCGTCTTCTTCAAACTCGGCACGTCCAACACATTCGAATCAAACCCCGAAACGTATGGCTTCACGAGCGAGTACGACGACGCAAAATAGATCGGCACCGCCTTCATATCTTTCAACGCCTGCGCCTCCGTCTCCACTTGCGGCACGGGCTGCGGTGAAGGACTGGCCTCCGGCGACGCAGACGGCAACGGGCGCGGGTCGCGCTCAAATAACATATGTAGATTGACCAGCTCGCTCGTCGACTGCATCACCATCCCGCGGCGCACGATGTCGTAATCACCATTCTTGATCGCTGCTTCATATTCATCCCAATTACGTATCACGATCTCCGTCTCGATATTCAGCGCCACTCGCCACATCGCCGCGATCGACTGCGCCACGATCCGCTGTTGCTCGTTGCGATTGATCAAAAGCCTGATCACCGGAAAACCCTCGCCATTCGGATACCCAGCTTCATCAAGCAGCGCGCGCGCTTTGTTCACGTCGTACTCGACCAGTCCGGCCTTATCGACCACAGGCTTTTCTCCGGACATTTCTTCGGGGAGAAACTTCCCTGCAGGCACGGTTGCACCGCCGAGATCATCGCGACTGACGCGTTCGCGATCGATCGCTAGCGCCAGCGCTTCACGCACGCGGATGTCGTCAAACGGCTCGTGCGCGGTGTTGAATGCGTAATAAGTCAACGCACCGAACGTTGAGCGGTGAAAGTCTTTGTAGGGCGCGAGTAGTTTGAGCGCTAACGGCTCGAACGGCGCGTTTGTTACGGCATCAATCTCACCGGCTTCGTACGCTGAAAGCGCACCTTCAGCATTCGTGGTATTCACAAACGTGACGCGATCGAGCGCGACTGACGCATCGTCCCAGTATGTTTTAGCGCGTTCGAGCTGCACCCGATTGCTCTCGGCCGCGAGCAGATGAAAAGCGCCGTTTGAGATCAGCTCGTGTGATTCGAGGCGCGTTGTGCTCTGCGAATCTGTGACTTTAACCGGACGAAAAACCGGATGGGCCACGAGCGCCGGAAAACTACTGTCTGCATGTTGCAGCGTCACTTGCAGCACGTTTTCATCGATCGCGCGCGCACCGAAAGTATGTGGCTCCGAGACGCTTGGAGCTGCACCTTCGATGTTTGCAAGCAGCTCTGTGTGCGGCGCGAGTGGACCGATCTTGAGCGTCCGCTCCCAGGAGCGGACGAAGTCCTGCGCCGTAACCTTCTCGCCGTTGGACCAGCGCGCGTTGTCGCGGAGGTAAAAAGTCCAGACGCGGCCGTCGTTTGACGATTCCCAGCGCGTTGCGACTGCAGGCACTGGCGCGAGCGTTTTTGGATCGTAGTCAGTCAGACCTTCGAAGAGTGCTCTGACGGCGTCCGTATCAGGTGGCGCAGCGGCGAATGCGGGATCGAATGTTTGCGGCAGACCGCCGTTGCTCCAGCGAAACTCCTGCGTCTTCGGCGGCACGACTTTGCCGTAGTAGGTGGAAGGCACGCTCGTGTTGAAGCAGCCTGTGTGAGTCAGACACAGCACCAGAAGCAACGAGCAGATCCAGGAGAAAGGTTTTTTAGCCACGGATGACACGGATTAAGTTCTGATAGATTTGCACGGATCGAGATCGTGTTGATTCAAAGCCGTCCGATGTGTCGATCAAATAGTCTGCGAATTTCTGTTTCTCTTCCTGCGGCATCTGCGAGTTGATGCGCCGCAGAGCTTCGTCGCGCGAGAGCTTGTCGCGCAGCATCAGACGCTCGAGCTGCACTTCAGGACGGCAATGGACCACGATCAGTTTATCAAAGCGCTTGTAGCCGCCTGACTCGATCGTCAACGCTGCATCGATGATGCCGATGCCATCCGGATCTTCCGCTTCCCAGGCGTTCATGATCTCATCCTGGCGCGCGATGATGAACGGATGAAGGATGTGATTCAGACGCTGACGCTGACTCTCATCATTAAAAACTAACGCGCCGAGTTGTTTTCGATCGAGCGTGCCGTCCGAATTTAAAATCTCCTCGCCAAACGCCTCAGTCAACGCTTTCAAACCGGGCGTGCCCGGCATCACGACTTCGCGCGCCGTTTGATCCGCATCGAGAACGTGACACCCGAGCTCGACAAAGACCGACGCGACAAACGATTTACCAACACCGATTGAGCCTGTTAGTCCGACGCGTAACATTCAGATCATGCTCGTCGCAACTTAGCCGCTTTCAATGTGTTCTTCATCAACATCGCCACCGTCAACAATCCAACCCCTCCTGGCACAGGCGTCAACATGCCCGCCACAGCAGCGGCCTCGGCTGGATTCACATCGCCGACGAGCGTCGACCCGCGTTTGGCGACAACCTCCAATCGCTTCTCTGCTTCGTCACCAAACAGCTTACGAACTTCATCGACGTCTGAAACCCTGTTCATGCCGACATCGATCACAGTCGCGCCTGGCTTGATATGCTCGCGACCGATGAAGCCTGCACGTCCGATTGCGACGACAAGCAAGTCTGCCGTGCGCGTCACTGCCGGAAGATCACGTGTGCGTGAATGACAGATCGTCACAGTCGCATCGCGCTGCAAAAGCAACTGCGCCATCGGACGTCCGACAATCTGGCTACGACCCACAACACACGCATTCGCGCCACGAATCTCGACGCCGCGATCGTCAAGTAGCTCGATAATGCCCGCGGGCGTAGCCGGCACGAAGACAGGTCTTCCCATGGCAAGCCTGCCTGCGTTCACCGGATGGAAGCCGTCGACGTCCTTCAAAGGATTCATCGTTTCGATAACGGCAGTCTCGTCAATGTGAGCGGGCAATGGAAGCTGCGTGAGAATTCCATCCACATCATCTCGGGCATTTAACGACGTAATGAGCTCGAGTAGCTGCTCAGTCGTCGTTGATTCAGGCAACGCGTGTTGTTCGGAACGAATGCCGACCTCTTCACACGCGCGTATCTTGTTTCTGACATAAACCGCCGACGCCGGATCGTCGCCGACACGCACGGCAGCCAGCGACGCACGCAGGCCGCGCTCGATTTCCGCTTTTACTTCCGCTTTGATTCTTGCTGCTAAATCTGCTGCTTCAAGTTTGATCATATTAATAGCCACAACCGTCGCCAGACACACGCATTTACTCCTGAAACGGGCGGCCACAGAGGGCCGCCCCTACAGTTGCGCCCTTGAAGATCTGACTTTTGAGGCAAACCCGTCTGTGCTGGCTTTGCACAAAAAGTCCTTGTTCTGGGATTTCTCTGTGCAACCTCAGTGTCCTCTGTGTCTCTGTGGTGTGGTTTTACTCGGAATTAATCAACCACAGAGACACAAAGGACACTGAGGTTGCACAGAGAAGAGCGCGATCGAGACTTTTTGTGCAAAGTCGTCTGTGCTCTTGTGCCCTTTGGTTAGCTCATTATAATCCGAGTTATGTCATTTGCGAGACTACTCCTTTTTGTAGCTTTACTTACAGTTGCGGCGGTTGCGGCAGTCGCACAGTCGGCGGATCCGATCATCGCCGCGATCGAAGCCGAAGACTGGCAGACTGCGCGCTCCGAGATCGGCAAGGTTCGCGCAGCCAACGAGGCGCTCTTTCGCGACAAGAATTACGAGTACCTGCTCGGTCGCATTGCAGAGCGAACCGGCGACACCGCCGACGCGATCGCAAACTACCAGGCAATCGCGTCAAACAACTCGCGATTGAAAGAGTACGCGTTGTGGCGGCTCGCGAAGATCGCGCGCGCGACTGGCGACCTCGTTCTCGAACGTGAGCGTTTACAACAACTCATCGCTGCAGCGCCTTCAAGCCTGCTGTTTGACGCTGCCACACTGCGGTTAACTGAGAGTTTTTTGGAAAGCAGTGATTTCACCGCCGCCTCAACCAGCGCAAAGCCGTTAACGCAATCGAAGAACATCAATATGTCACGCGAGGGCGCGGCGTTGATGGGCCTCGCCTATCTGAAAGCGGGAAAGACAACCGAGGCGCGCGATGTTTTCACGAAGTTAGTGATGCAGATGCCAGACGCGTCGCGTCCTGACGACTACGCGCTTGAGGCAGTGCGGCAGCTCGATGCGCTGGATAACAAGTCTCTTACGCTTTCAGAGCAGGAACTTCTGCTACGCGCGTCTGTGTACCAGTTCAATCGCGACTTCGCGGGCGCGCGCGTGCACTATCAGACACTCGTCGATCGCTTCCCGCAAAGTACCACCGTTCCGAACGCTCTCTTCCAGATCGCGCGCGGGCTTTATAACGAGGGGAAGTATGACGAAGCGGTCAAGCTCTTCCAGAAAGTCTTTGATGTATACCCGCAATCGTCGAGTGCACGCGATGCAGTTGGATTTCTCGGGTCGAGTTACGTGCGGATGAAGCGCACTGATGACGCGGTGAACGCTTACAAACTGCTGATCGATAAATTCCCCGACAATCCTAATCCCGAGCGCGCTTACCAGAACATCATCGACGCCCTGCACGAAGCCGGTCGCTACCCGGAAGCGCTCAACTGGGTGCAGCAGGCACGTGCCCGGTTCAAGACCGATATCGCGAATGCGCTCGTGTTGTTTGCACAGCTTCGCATTCACATGGCCCAGGGTAGCTGGGCCGTAGTCGTGCGCGACGCAGATGAGTTATCAAAGCTTTCCGATCTCGGCGGCACGCGTGTGCCCGGTGGCGCCAACCCGGCGGAAGTGAATTTTCTGCGCGCCTTCGCACTCGAACAGCTCGGACGCACTGAAGACGCGATTAATGGCTATTTGTCGATTCCGGATGGGCGCAATGAGTACTATGGCACGCGCGCGACGCAGCGGTTGCTGGATCTATCGACGAACGAGAAGTCGCGATCGCTTGTGCGCATGCGACTCAATGAGCTGCTGAATGACAGTAAAACCGCGAGCGCCGCCGGACAGTTCGAACAAGCTCGCACGGCAGCGCAGTCGAGTTTGCGCCTCACGAATGATCCACAGACGCGGGCAGAAGCGCTGAAATACCTGCAAGCCGCCTACAATGCGTTATCGACTTATCGACTGCCAACTTTCAACAAGATCTCACTGCTGAAACAGGATCCAGAGCTCGGCCCGCACGAGGCGCTGGCGAATAGCTTGCTAATTCTCGGTCTCTACGACGAAGCACTTCCAGAGTTGCTCGCCGCCCGCAAAGTGTCTGCCGGTCCGGATGAAGACTACTCGATCGCCGTGCTCGCGCTACGTGCTGGTATTCCGAATCGCGCAGTTCGTTTCGCCGAGCAGACCTGGAAACCTGTGCCAGCGGATTATGTTATTGAGCTGGCGCCACGCCAATTGCTTGAGCTGCTTTATCCGGCGCCGTTTCGCGGATCGTTGTTGAAACATGCGAGCAGCAGGAATGTCGATCCGCGCTTCGTGTTGTCGATTGCGCGGCAGGAGTCGCGCTTTCAAACAGACGCGAAATCGATCGCTGCAGCGCGTGGGATGATGCAGTTCATCGCTTCAACGGCTAACGAAATTGCTACACAGGTCAACCAGGGCAATTTTAATCAGGACGATCTCTATAACGCTGATACAGCGATCTTGTTCGGGTCGCAGTATCTATCGAACCTGTTCAAACAGTTTCCGAATCAGCCGCCGGCTGTGGCCGGTTCGTACAACGGCGGCGCCGACAATCTTGCACGCTGGATCGCACGCTCGCGCGCGAACGAGCCCGATCGTTACGTTCCCGAGATCGGTTTTACCCAAACCAAGGATTACGTCTACAAAGTGATGGCGAATTATTGGACCTACCAGCGCCTCTACGACGCCCAACTCCAGCCACAAAAATGAATAAGCCACGAAAAGGCACAAAAACCACAAAAGTTATCTTCTTGTTTTTGCTTCTTACTCTTTGTTTTGGAGTGGGGTGCAGGCGCAGCAATGAGAAACGGTTTGACTTCAAAGGCAAGGTGATCGTGGTTGAGCCGGAGAAGCGTCTCGTCACGGTTTCGCACGAAGACATCAAGGGCTACATGCCCGGGATGACGATGCCGTTCGCGGTAAAGAATGAGGCAGACCTGCAGATACTCGCGCCTGACGATGAGATCACGGCGACGCTCGTAGTCGACGGTAAGCATTCGTGGCTGGAAGATCTGATCATCGCGAGACAGAGCGCCACCACCGCGCCTGCGATGCCTGGCGTGAAGATGGCGAAGGAAGGTGATGAAGTCCCAAACTTCACGCTACTCAACCAGGATAATCGCGCGATTCACATCAAGGATTATCGCGGCAAGACGTTGCTGTTGACGTTCATCTACACGCGCTGTCCCGTGCCGGATTACTGCACGTTGATGTCCGACAACTTCGCGCAGATCGATCGCGCGCTGGGACAGAATCAGGAGCTTTACGGAAAAACGCACCTGCTCAGCATCAGCATCGATCCTGAGTACGACACGCCGAAGGTGCTGCGCAGCTACGGCGCTGCACACACGGAGCGTTACCAGGACGAGACGTTCGCGCACTGGGAGTTCGCGGGTGGGACAAAGGAGCAGGTGAAGGAGATCGCGCAGTTCTTCGGGTTAACTTACTTTCCGGAGAAGGATCAAATCATTCATGCGCTCAGGACGGTGATCATTAACCCGGATGGAAAGGTCAAAAAGATCTACGGCGGAAACGACTGGAAGCCAGAAGACGTCGTTAAGATTTTAGCCGCGGATTAACGCGGCCAAAACTAACCCTTTATTTTTTTGATCTCTTCGGTGAGTACAGGCACCGCTTCAAATAAATCGCCCGCAATACCATAATCCGCGATATCGAAAATCGGAGCTTCGGGGTCTTTGTTAATTGCCACGATCGTGCCCGAGTTCTTCATGCCGACGAGGTGTTGAATTGCGCCGGAGATGCCAAGCGCGACGTAGAGTTTCGGCGCGACTGTTTGTCCGGAGGATCCGATCTGGCGATCGATCGGTAGCCATTCAGCGTCGCAGATTGGCCGCGATGCAGCCAGGTCGCCGCCGAGCACTTCCGCTAGTTTCTCCGCAAGCGCGAGATTGTCTTTACTCTTGATTCCCCGCCCGACCGCGACGATCACTTCAGCCTTCGTGAGATCCACCGCCTGCTTCGCTTCCTGGAACGGAGCTTCAGGCTTCATGCGCACCTCGCCAATCTCGACTGCCACATTCTCAACCGGAGCTCCACTTCCCTTCGCTGCCTGGTCCGGGCGATAAGCTCCCGTCTGAAACGTCGCGAACACCGGCGCTTCGCCGTCAGACACAACGTCAGCATCGAGCTTGCCGAGAAAAATCCGGCGCGTGAAACCGATCTTGCCGCCTTCGGCTTTCGCCCGAATGCAGTCGCTAATCAACGACTTACCAAACCGCGCCGCAAGCTTTGGAGCGAAGTCACGCACCTGGTACGTGTGCGTCAGGAACACGAAATTCGGATCGACCTGCTTGACGATCTGCTCCATGCCGTCGGCATAAGCATCAGGCGTGTAGTCAGCCAGCTTCGGGTTCGTCGCGCAGATAACCTTCTCCAGGTCGTAACCCGCAATCTCCTGCGCGAGCCCGGCGACTTCCGCGCCGAGCACAACCGCACTAACCTTCTGGCCCAACTCCGATCCGAGCGCCTGCGCCGCCGCAATCGCCTCAACGGAACTGCGGTTCGCCGTTCCACCTTTGTGTTCAATAAAGACTAATAATCCGTTACTCATCCGTATAATCCGTGGCTAAAAAACTCTCGCTTCAACATGAAGCTTCTGGGCCAACTCCGCAGCACCCGCCTTCGCGTCACCATTTCCAAGCATCTGCGTCTGCTTCATTTTCTGCGGCAAGTAGATCTTCTCGACACGCTGGTGTGACGGCCGCTCGACAAGCTCCGCCGGAGGCGTCACTTCTTTGATCTCTTTCTTCTTCGCCGCCATGATGCCCTTCAACGTCGCATAGCGAATCTGACTGATGCCAGATTGGATCGTCAGCAACGCAGGCAGCGGCATCTCGTACCACTGGTACCAGCCGCTCTCGAGCTCTCGCTTCACACGCAGCTTGTCGGCCGCAGCGTCCAGCTCGATCACGATCGTCGCGTGCGGGAGGCCAAGCAGCTCAGCCATGATCACGCCCGTTTGCCCGTAGCCATGATCGTCCGACTGCAACCCTGTAAACACGAGATCTGGTTTTTCATCACGGATCGCGCCGGCCAGGATAGTCGCCGCCGCATACGGCGTGAGGTGCGTGAGATTGTCGCCGACAACGTGAATCGCACGATCGGCGCCACGCGCGAGTGCGTCTTTGATAACACTCTTCACGCGCTGCGGTCCCATCGAGCAAACAACCACTTCACCACCGAGCTTCTCGCGCACGCGCAATGCTTCTTCGAGCGCGTAGCCGTCTGACTCGCTCACTTCAAAGGAGAGATCGCCCTCTTCAATCCACGTCGCATCTTTGTTAATCCGCAGGATCGCATCCTTGTTCGCGACCTGCTTCATCATTACAATGATCTTCATTAACCTTCATACCTCTTGAACAACAACGCTGCGTTCGTGCCTCCGAACCCGAAGCTGTTTGAAAGCACGTACTCGACTCTTGCTTCACGAGGCTCGTTCGGAACGTAGTCGAGGTCACACTCTGGATCGGGATTCACGTAATTGATCGTCGGCGCGATAACGTTGCGGTGCAGTGTCAATACACTGAACACGCTCTCGATACCACCCGCAGCACCGAGCAAGTGACCCGTCATCGACTTCGTCGAGCTGACGGCGAGCTTGTAAGCGTGCGCGCCGAACGTCTCTTTGATCGCGAGTGTTTCGAATTTGTCGTTGTACGGCGTCGACGTTCCGTGAGCATTGATGTAGCCGACCTGCTCCGGCGAAACGCCCGCATCTTTGAGCGTGCGCTGCATGACGCGTCGCGCACCCGATCCGGTTTCATCCGGCATCGTGAGATGAAACGCATCGGCTGACGCGCCGTACCCTACGAGCTCAGCGTAAATCTTCGCGCCACGTCGCTTCGCTGATTCCAGCTCTTCGAGGATCAGGATTCCCGCGCCTTCGCCGATAACGAAGCCGTCACGATCTCGCTCGAATGGTCGTGAAGCGTGTATCGGATCGTCGTTGTTGGTCGACAACGCTCTCATCGCCGAGAAACCCGCCACGCTCATCGGCGTGATGGCTGACTCAGCGCCGCCGCAGATCATGACGTCGGCATCGCCGCGTTGAATGATCTTGAAGCTGTCGCCGATCGCGTGCGCGCCCGCGGCGCAGGCGGTTGCGGTCGCGGAGTTTGGTCCTTTCGCGCCGAAACGGATCGAAACCTGGCCCGCGGCGAGATTCACGATCGCCGAGACGATAAAGAACGGCGAAACGCGATCGGGACCATCGTCGAGAAGCTTCGAGTGCTCGCGCTCGATGGCCCAGAAGTCTCCGATGCCGCTGCTGATGTAAGTACCAACG
>DATFDT010000243.1:0-6307 GCA_035251975.1 Pyrinomonadaceae bacterium
TGCGTCTCTGCGGTGAAATGTTGTTCTATAACCGCAGAGGCGCAGAGGACGCAGAGGTCACGCAGAGAAATCCAGTCAGATATATGCGAGCAATCCCTACTCTCAAAATCAGTATCTCGGGTGTGCGTGGCGTCGTGGGCCAATCGCTCACGCCGAAATTGCTCACACGCTTCGCTGAAGCCTTCGGCACGCACACGGGCTCGGGCACGATCGTCATCGGACGCGATCCACGAACGTCGGGTGAGATGGTGAAGCACGCCGTTGTCGCAGGACTGCTCTCAACCGGAAGCCGCGTTGTCGATATCGGCGTATGCCCTGTCCCGACAGTTCAACTCCAGGTGCGCCATCGTCGCGCGCAAGGCGGCATCGCGATAACCGCGAGTCACAATCCCGCGGAATGGAACGCACTGAAATTCATCGGTTCCAGCGGGCTCTTTCTCGACGCCGGCCAAGCGCGCGAGTTACTCGACATCTATCACCAGGGTGAATACACGAAAGTCGGCGGCGCAGAGCTGCGCACAGTTGAAGTAGTCGAAGGCGCGACCGATCTGCACATCAAGTCGATCCTCGACGTGCTTGGTCCACTTCCAAAAACAGCAAAGAAACTGCGCGTCGTGCTCGATTCGTGTAACGGCGCGGGCTCGCTTGTTGGTCCAAAGCTGATCGAAGCACTCGGCGCCGAAGTCATTCGACTAAACACGACTCCTGACGGCTCGTTTCCGCGTCCGGCTGAGCCGCTGCCTGAAAATCTCGGTGATCTCCGCCGCACAGTCAAAGAAAATCAGGCTGACATCGGATTCGCGCAGGACATGGATGCCGATCGATTGGCCATCGTCTCAGAGCAGGGCGAAGCGATCGGTGAAGACAACACGCTCGTGCTCGCGACGCTTTTCGTGTTGGGACGCGAGAAGGGACCAGTCGTCGCCAATCTCTCGACGACTTCCGCCGTCGCGGACGTGGCGAAGAAATTCGATTGTCCGGTATTTCTGACAAAGATTGGCGAGGTGAATGTTACGGACGCGATGCAGCTACAGCGTGCTGTGATCGGTGGTGAGGGAAATGGCGGTGTGATTTATCCGCGCATCAACTTCGCGCGCGACAGTCTTGTTGGGATCGCGCTCGTGCTGCATCTGCTTGCTGAATCCGGGAAGTCAGTGACGGAGCTACTGGCGGACATTCCGCGCTACACGATCGTGAAGGAGAAGATTGCTTGTGCCTCGGATCGAATTGCGGGAGTGCTCAGGACCGTGCGGCAGGAGTTCGCTGAGTTTCAGATGGACACTCGCGATGGTGTGAAAGTGATCGTGCCGGATGGTTGGTTGTTGGTGAGAGGTTCGAATACCGAGCCGATCATTCGTGTTGTTGCTGAGGCGAAGAGTGAAGAGCGTGCGCGGGAATTGGTTAACGATGTGATCGGAAAAATCCGCATTTAATCCGTGTTATCTGTGGCTAACTGAAAGGAAGCAAATGGCGCGTATAGCTGTTTTGAGTTTCGTAATTCTGTGTTTGCCTATCGCAGCAGTCAGTCAACAAGCCGCCAACGCCACTCTCAGCGGCACCGTCATGGACCAGGTGGGCGCGGTCATCGCGGGCGCGCAGATAACCGCAACCCACAAAGCTACCGGCGTCAAACGCGAAACGGTCAGCAAAGAGGATGGGTTTTACATCCTCTCGAATATGACGCCCGGCGAGTATGAGGTTTTATTCAACGCGAACGGGTTTGCCGCGAAGACGACAAAGTCTGTCACGCTCAAAGTCGGACAAACGGTAACTCTGAATCCGCAACTCGATGTTCCAACGTATGGAGCAGTCGTTGACGACATCACTTATCGCCCACCGCTGGTCGACAACAGCAACTCTGTAATCGATGGTGTCATCGTGTCGCGCGAAGTCGAGAGCTTGCCGCTCAATGGCCGGAATTTTCTCGAGCTTGCGTTGCTCGTTCCGGGCAATAGTCCCGCGCCGAATTTCGATCCGACGAAAACGAATACAGTTGTCATCTCCTCTGCCGGTCAACTCGGGCGCGGTGGTAACGTAACCATCGACGGTGCTGACACGAACGACGATGTCGTAGGCGGCTCGATACAAAACATCTCGCAGGAAGCGATCCAGGAATTTCAGATCGCTACAAATCGTTTCTCTTCACAACTCGGTCGCTCCGGATCATCGGTTATCAACGTGATCACCAAGACAGGCACCAACGAGCTGCACGGCTCGGGTTCGATCTACTTCCGCGACAGCAGTCTGCAAGGCCTGCCCGCCACGTTCGATCGCAGTCTCGATCAATCTCTGCCTTTCGATCGCCAGCAATATGCGTTTGCGATCGGTGGTCCAATCAAAAAGAATCAGGCATTCTTCTTTGGCTCGTTTGAAAATCGCAACCAGGATGGCGTAGTGCTGGTTGGTGCGAGAGAGCTGGCGACACGTTCGATCAGGCGCGGCTTTGCGGATTCGCCGCTCGACGATTTCATGACGACGGATCGAATTGACTGGCGTCCCAACGATGCCGATAGCTTCAACTTTCGTTATTCATTTCAACGGGAGCAGGGAACAACCGCCAGCACTCTTGTTCGTTCCATCGGCTCTGCTTCGCAACGCCAGTCGAGCGAGAACAAGTCAAATACTTTTCTCGCCAATTACAGTCGCCTGTTTTCTGCTAACGACGTAAACCTTTTCAACTTCAGCTTCAGCACTTTCCGCAACGACACGCTGCCCGTCGCGCCTGGACCACAACTTACGTTTCCAAGCATTCAGGACGGCGCGTCGTTCCGCGTGCCGCAACAAACGAAGCAACGGCGCTTCCAGTTTGGCGATACGTTCACGATGCTTCGTGGCAACCACTCGTTCTATCTTGGTGGTGAGGTTCAGCGTGTTGAGTCGGATCTCGATCTGAAAGTATTTCAGCAGGGACGAGTCGAGTTAATTGAAGATTTCCCGGATTTCGATCGCAACGGTGATGGTCGTGTTGATGATAACGATCTGCTGTTTGCCGTGACGCTTCGCAGCGGGGTTCCGGAGCGCTCGCTGGTCCTGCCTGATACGGACAACACTTATATCGCCGCGTTTTTTCAGGACGATTGGCGCATACACCGTCAATTAACTCTGAACATCGGATTGCGCTATGAGCTCGACACCGACGTTAAGAATGTTAGCCGCACAGACGAGTTGAATCCGCTGATTCTTCCTTTCCTGCATGGCACGCGAGGAAAAGACACCAACAACTTCGCGCCTCGTGTTGGTTTTAATTATTCGACGAAGGACGGGCGCACGAGTATTCACGCGGGCTACGGCATTTACTACGACCGCGTCACTCTCGAAATCCAAACGCTCGAGCGCGGTCTTGATGGACGCGCGCTGCCGGTCGAAGTTCGCGCCGGCAATCTTTTCTTCATTCCACCGCCATTTCTTTTCGATCCGGTGAACGGCGTGTTTCCGCCGGGCGCGCCGACACTCGCGAACCCCTTCACGGGATTCGTTCTACCGGGAGCGGGGGCTGGCGGCATTAACATCATCGACAACGATCTACAGAACCCGATGGTCCACCAGATGAACGTCGGAGTTCAGCGTGAGCTCGGTGACCAGTTCGTTCTGCGCGCCGACTACGTGCGCAACTTCGGCACGCACTTCATCATTGGTCGCATTGTCGGTACTGTGCCGTTCAATCCGGTCGTTGGTGGACCGGAGATCGTGAAGAACCTCGAATCGAGTGTGAGGACGAAATACGACGGGTTATTGCTGAGTCTTGAGAAACGTTTTGCTGCTCGTTTTCAGTTTAGAGCGTCGTACACTTTGTCGCGTTCGTCGAATTATGCGAACGACGATCAGATTCCGTTCTCGAATGGTCCGATCGATTCGAACGACCTGCGCCGCGAGTATGGCCCGACGCCCAACGATCAGCGTCATCGATTTACTTTCTCGGGAGTGTTTCAACTGCCGGGTCAGTTGCGACTCGCGCCGATCCTGACGCTCGCTTCGTCAGTGCCGATCGACATCCTGCTTCCCGATGGCAGCTCGCGTGTTTGTGAGCTACAGCGAAATGCGGGTGCACGACAATTCAAGACCGGAGCGGAGTTGAATGCAGCGTTGACTCAGATCAATGCCGCGGGAGGCTCGTTGTGTCCGAACGCGGATCCGAGCACCGGGTTCAAGCCGCGTGTGCTCGTGCCCCTCGTACAAGATGATCTGAGGCTCGGAGACGATTTTTCATCGCTGGATTTGAGAGTGTCGAGAGTGTTCAAAATCGGAGAGCGTTGGACGATTGAGCCGGTTGCTGAAGTGTTCAATCTCTTCAACGTGACGAATGTGCTGGGTGTGTCGAATGTGAACTATTCCGGGCTTAGCAATGTGTTGGTGCGGGACAATAACGATCCGGCGAGTGCAGGGTTCTTGAGATCGTCGAGTTTCGGGCAGCCGGTGACGACTGCCGGCGGCGTGTTTGGATCCGGTGGGCCACGGGCATTTCAGTTTGCAGCAAGAGTAACTTTTTAGCCACGGATTACACGGATTTTGATCGGATTAAGAAGACAGATCGGGGTTCGGACGGCGACGGCGCTCGTGGTCGGCGAGGTGATTGCGGTCGGGATCTTCCTGACACCGGCGGGCATGGCGAAGGCGCTCGGCTCGCCGATGTGGTTGCTGGTGGTTTGGCTCACGATGGGAGCGATGGCTTTGTGTGGCGCCCTTTGCTATGGCGAGCTGTCGGCGCGTTATCCAGAAGCGGGCGGCGGCTACGTTTACCTGCGCGAAGCGTATGGACCAGCGGTCGCTTTCATGTACGGCTGGATGGCTTTTCTCGTGATGGATCCGGGTTTGACGGCTGCGCTTGCAGTTGGTCTTGCGACTTACGCCGGTTATGGACTGGGGCTCTCGCCGTTAGGCATCAAGCTTGTTGCTGTCGCGACAATCATAGTCGTCGCTCTCATTAACATACGTGGCGTGAGGCTCGGCGCCGGGTTTATTCGAACGCTCGCGTTTCTTAAGCTGGGCTTGCTGGCGCTCGTGTTTCTTTGGGGTGTCGGATTTCAACTCGGTAACTGGTCCAACTTCACTCCGTTCGCGTCGCGCAGCACAAACTCAGCTCCGTTGATTGGCGCACTCGCGGGCGGAATGGTTGGCGCGTTCTTTTCGTTTGCGGGTTGGTGGGATCTCGGTAAACTCGCCGGAGAAGTGAAGAATCCGGCGCGCACGTTGCCCCGCGCGTTAACCTATGGCGTGATCATCATCACGATCGTCTACGTGCTCACCAGTCTCAACTTTGTTTACCTTGTGCCGTTGGACCAGGTCACGTCGGGCGAAACTTTTGCAGCGCAGGCGGGAGAAGTGCTCTTCGGACGCGCAGGTGGATTGATCTTTTCGCTGATCGTCGTGGTTGCGGTGCTGGGAAGTATTACAGCCGTCGTCATGTCGGCGCCGCGAGTCTACTTTGCGATGGCGCGCGATGGACTATTTGTTCCGTCAGTCGCAGTGCTTCACAGTCGCTACGAGACTCCCGCGCGCGCGATCGCGCTTCAGGCCGGGCTGGCTTCGGTGCTGGTTGTCGCCGGCAGCTTCAACGAGATCGTTTCGTACTTTATATTCGTGGTGGTTATCTTTATCGGATTGAGTGTGGCAGCGTTGTTTAAGCTGCGACGCGAAGATGCGAACGGTGTTCGGTTTCTTACGCCGGGTTATCCAGTCACACCGATCGTGTTTCTCGTAATGATTACTGCTCTGCTCGTCCTGCTCGCGGGCAACAATCCGGCGCAGGCGTTTCTCGGTGTCGCAGTGGTGTCGCTGGGCCTGCCGGTTTACCTGTTTCTTTATCGTAACAAGCGTTTGATTGAAAGAGAGACTACGCAATGACGTGGATCAAAACGATCACTGTTGACGAGAGTGATGAAGTGCGAAAGGCTGTCGAAGCGCAGCGTGAGCTATATCCGATTGAGTACGCGACGCCTGTACATCCGACTCCGGACGGCGAAACCGCGGGCATCGTGGCGTCTCACAGTTTGATTCCGAATGCGCTCTTTCACGCTTTTGCAACGTTCGGATCGTTGATGTCGTCGGACTTGCCACTCGATCGAAGACAGCACGAGATGATCACCACAGTAGTGTCAGTCACGAACCGCTGTCATTATTGAATCGAGTCTCACGCAGAGTTTCTGCGTCGCGTTACACTGGACAAGGAACTGGTTGCTGCTCTCGAAGACGACTACCGGAAGGCGCCGATCTCCGAGCAGGAGAAAGTGATGCTGGATTACGTCGTGCAGATCACGCGCGACGCGACGCGCATCTCGCCGGCCGATCACGAGCGACTGCGCGCCGCAGG
>DATFDT010000244.1:0-9813 GCA_035251975.1 Pyrinomonadaceae bacterium
TCCACGCAACATCGGTTGGAGCGGGGGCAAGCCCCTCTTCCTGACTTGTTCTATTCTCAGTTGCGCAAATCGTCTAATGGAAACTTGAACCCCAAAATAGAACAAGTCAGGAAGAGGGGCTTGCCCCCGCTGGTTGAAAAACCAGCAACACACTAATACCCGACTACCCGGTTTATATATTACTGGAAAAGCGTTGGCCTTTAATCGTTTCTTAGATTTGGCTGAAAGATTGTCATGAACGCCGATATGCGCTAAGCTTTCCGCGTTTAACCCGGTTTCGTAAGAAAACTTGCCCTTTTCCAGCGAAACTTTTCAAGGAATCGGAATGAGTGTCGCCGCAAAGAAACTGTGGCAGAGTCTTGCTATCAGTTTCGCCATCATCTTTACCTACGCCACTGTCCTGGCGAAGCTCTTCCATGACTGGTGGAGCGACGAAAACTATTCCCACGGCCTCTTAATCCCCTTAATTATCGGCTATATCCTTTGGATGCAGCGGGACAAACTCGCCCGTATTCAGGTCAAGCCCGCGGAACTTCTGGGCGGCGCGGCGGTCGTGTTGGGGCTGTTTGGCCTTTGGGTCGGCGTTGCGGGCGCTGAGCTTTACACACAGAGACTCTCACTCATTCTGCTGCTCGCCGGCGTGGTGGTCTATTTCCGGGGGATCCCCCTTTTGAAACTCCTGCTCGTCCCGTTCGGACTGTTGTTTCTGGCGATGCCAATCCCGGCCATTATCTTCAACAAGATCGCTTTCCCACTACAATTATTTGCTTCGCGCTGCGCCGTGTGGTCCATGAGCATGCTGGGAATTCCAGTCTTGCGCCAGGGAAACATCATCGAGCTCAAGCCGCTGAATTCCTTTGACACCAAGAAACTCGAGGTCGTTGAAGCATGCAGCGGCATCCGTTCGCTGATGACGCTCTTAACGCTGGCAGTCGTCTTTGCTTATTTCACTCACCCTTCCGGAGATGAGCCACCTTCAGGCAAACGTTTTGGCTGGCTGAAGAGCTACGGGTTCTGGCGCGCCACGATCATCATAGGCTCGGCGATTCCGATTGCCATTTTGACCAATGCATTCAGAGTGAGCGGCACAGGCGTCCTCGCGCACTATTATGGGACAACAGTCGCCGATGGGTTTTTCCACTCTTTTTCCGGTTGGGCCGTGTATATCGCCGCTTTTATTCTCTTGTTCGGTATTGGCATGATTCTTGATCGCTTTAGACCGGCCCAGGCTGGCGACGAGCCTTCGAAAAAGAAAGCGCCCGAGTCTGAAACTGGTGTTTCCATCAGTCCAGTGGTCTCGGCCGAGGGCTCAGAGCTATGAAACCTTCTCTGCGTTTTGCCGTGTTGCTGGTTCTGATCCTGGTGGCTGGGGTGCTTGTCAACGCGTGGTCCTATCTCGGCGAAGCTCACATTGAACGCAAAGAGCTAAAGGACTTTCCACTGAGTATAGGCGCATGGCAAAGGACCGGAACCGACGAAATACTGGATAACGAAACGCTCAAAGTCCTGCGGGCCAGCGATTACTTGTTGCGTAACTTCCGCAAATCTGATGGTCAGATTGCCAACTTTTACGTCGGCTATTACGCGAGTCAGCGTACAGGCGCCACGTATCACAGTCCGTTGAACTGTCTCCCCGGATCGGGTTGGACTCTGAGTGAGCCAGGCAAAGCGACGGTTACGCTGCCTGACGGATCAGAATTCGTCGCTAACAAGTATGTAATCCAGAACGGCGAACATAAGAGCATGATGATTTACTGGTATCAGGGTCGCGGCCGGAATGTCGCCAGCGAATACTGGGGCAAGGTCTACACTGTATTTGACAGTGTTCGCCTGCGCCGATCAGATGGCGCGATGGTCCGTGTCACCGTACCGGTTGGTGATTCGGAAGCAGCGGCTGAGAAAACAGCGATCGAGTTTGCTTCTATTGCGTCGGGTGTTTTACCTGAATATGTACCATAACGTACGGGGATAAATGGCAGTAAGGATCTATAGTTCAGGAAATCACCATGAATTAAACTTTTTTGAGAGTTGTCTCAGGTTTTGAAGAGATACCGGCATTGCCCGCCGAAATCTTCGAGGGATCTGAAACATTATTAATGCTGCTGCCTGGATCAAAATAACGAGGCAGCCGTAACGGAGCAAAAAAATTAATGAGAAGTGAGTGCCGAGGTAATACCTTTCATATAAGCGTTTTGTGTCTTCTTTTGGCGGCCGTAGTTTCGCTTGCCGGCTGCACCAATCCTGATAAAGCCAAAGCCGACCACGTTGCGAAGGGCGAAGCTTACCTGAAAGACTCAAAGTTTCAGGAAGCTTCACTCGAATATCGCAATGCAATACAGATCGACGACAAACTCGCCGTGGCCCACTGGGGGTTAGCGCGCGCCTATGAAGGACTCGAGCGCTTTCCGGAAATGCTCGATGAGTTACGCAAGACCATAGCTCTCGACAAAGAAAATCTCGACGCACGCATCAAGCTCGGCAATTACTATCTCGCCGGCAGCCGCAATCGAGCAGACATCATTGCCGAAGCGGAACGAATCGCCAAAGAAATTCTCGATAAAGATCCGAAGAACATCGAAGGTCACATCCTGATGGGCAGCTTGTTCTTCGTCCAGCAGCAGAAGGACAAGGCCTTCGAGGAGTTGAATAAAGCACTCCAGTTAGACACAAGCAGAATTGAGTCGTATCTGAGTCTCGCCAAGTTTCACATCGCCAATAAAGAATCGGAGAAAGCCGAAGAGCTTTACAAACGCGCGATCTCTATCAATGCGAATTCGTCGCTGGCCCACACCGAGTACGGCAAGTATCTAACGCAGCAGAACCGGCAGGCTGAAGCCGAGGCTGAGTTGCGCAAAGCCGTGGAAGTTGGACCAACCGATCGCAACGCGAGATTCGTCCTCGCGAGTTATTACTACGTCAACCGGCAGCTTGATAAGGCTGATGAGGCGTACAAGGCGCTCGCTGCGTTACAGCCGGACCGGCCTGAAGGCCAGGCCGTGCTCGCCGATTTTTATTCGGCGATCGGGCGTAATGATGATGCCATCAAGATCTACCAGGACATCGTTGCGAAGTCGCCGGATTATGTTCCGGGCCGTTATCGACTCGCCGAAATCATGTTGACCAAGGGCGACACGCAGGGTGCGACTGCTCAACTCGATGCGGCGTTCAAGAAGGACGAGCACGACCGTCAGGCGCTCCTGCTTCGGGCGCGCATGAAGGCGGCGCGTGGCCAGACCGATGATCTGAAGAGTGCGGTCGAAGATCTCAAAGACGTTCTCAGGCAGGAGCCCAACTCACGAATGGGTCTGTATTTAATGGCCCAGGCGAACTACAACCTCGGATTTGTCGATCAGTCGCGTGCGTTCGCCTCCGATCTCGAGAAGAACTATCCCGACTACCTGCCCGCGAAGTTGATGCAATTGCAACTGACAATGGCCGGCGGTAAGGCCAGCGACTACCAGGCAGCGATACCACTCGCTACAGACTTGCTCTCGCGTACGGAGAAGACGGCTCCGGATCGTGAGAACTCGCCGCAGGTGCTCGGTGAAATTCGTGAGAAAGCCCTGCTGGTACGCGGCACTGCGCAGCTCCAGTTAAGGAACCTGCCCGCCGCACGCCAGGATTATGAGGCAGCGAAGAGTATCGCTCCGCAAGATCCGGTTGTTTACAACAGTCTCGCACTCGTCGCGTTCGCTGAGAACAAACCGCAGGATGCAGTCAGCTCCTTTGAAGCCGCGCTCAATGTTGACGCCACCAACTTCGACGCGCTCAACGGCCTCGTGACGCTCTACGCGAGGAACAAAGAGTTTGACAAGGCCCAGGCGCGAATCGATCAGGCGCTCAGCTCTTATCCAAACATGGCTTCGTTGCACTACCTGAAAGGGCAGGTGTTTGGTTACCAGCAGAACACGCAGATGATGGAAGCGGAATTTAATAAGGCGCTGGAGCTCGATCCAAACTACCTGCCGGCTTACTCGGCTCTCGCGGCGCTCTATATCCAGTCGAATCAGCAGGACCGCGCCATCGCGCAGTATCAGAAGATCATTAGTTTGCGCCCGGAAAACGCCACGCCTTACGTCTTGATCGGAATGCTGGAAGATCAGCGAAAGAACTACGACGTTGCGGCTGACAATTACCGCAAGGCTTTGGAGAAGGATCCAAACTCGGTGATCGCCGCGAATAACCTGGCGTGGCTTTATGCGTCGACCGGCAAGGGCAATCTCGACGAGGCGGTGCGCCTGGCCCAGTCAGCAGTGCAGAAGAATCCGAACGTGGCTGGTTTCATCGATACGCTGGGTTGGGTCTACTACAAGAAGAATCTTCACACCGCGGCAGTCGAGCAGTTGCGCCAGGCAATAAAGCTTAACGAAGCCGAGGCTCGAGCGGCGAATGGTGCGCCGAGTGCGGCTTATCACTATCACCTCGGTATGGCTTTAAAAGGAAAAGGCGAGAAGGAAGAGTCGCGTCGTGAGTTGCAGACCGCGATCCGACTCGCCGAGAAAGCGCCTTTTGGTGATTTGGAAGAAGCAAAGAAGGCGTTGGCAGAGTTGTAATTTGATTTCTCTGTGCACTCTCTGTGTCCTCTGTGTCTCCGTGGTTTCAGCAGGACAGACACACAGAGAACCCAGAGGTTGCACAGAGAAGAAAACAGATAGGAGTGCGTTATGAGCGTAGACTTTAGACAACGAAAACCGAGTGAATACTTGAAGATTTTGCGGCGGCGCATATGGTTCATCATTCTTCCAACCATAGCTATTACGGCCGCTGTTATCTGGGTGGTCTACAAACTGCCCGACGTCTACGAGTCGACCACTCTGATTGTTGTCAAACCATCAACGCTGCCGAATTCAGTAGTGTTGAATAATAACGAGGACAACTTAACGCGCCAGTTGACAGCCATCACTCAGGTGGTCACCAGCCGCAGCTCGCTCGAGCCACTTCTCCAGAAATACGATCTTTACAAGGCGGAACGGATGCGCGGCGAGCCGATGGAAGGCGTTATCGACATGATGCGTTCGGACATCAGGGTGACGCCGAACACGAGCCGGAACGACATAACCAACGGCTTCAACATCAGTTACCGTTACCGCGATCCGAAGACCACTCAGGCCATCGCCGCTGAGCTCGCCGGCAAGTACATCACCGCGCAAACCAGCAACTCTTCGGCCTCCGCGCAAGCCGCGCGCACGTTCATGGACAATCAGGTGGACAAGGCACGCTTAGCTCTCAGCGAAGTCGACAAGCAGATGCTCGACTTCAAGTCAGCGCACGTTGGCGAACTGCCGTCTGAAGCTCAGGCCCTATTTAATCAATTGGCTGGTTTGCGTGAAGAACAGAAGGCGTTGATTGCCGAAGTTGGACGGCTGCAGGACCGCCGTGCCGCGGCGACTAACCAACTGACCACGATCAAGGCAGCCAGAGCGCAAGCCATAATTGACACGGCTGAAAATATAACCGATCCAAAGACCACCCTCCCTTATTCGCAGCTCGTAACGCGTAAAGCTGCGTTGCAAGGTGAGTTGACCAGGATGAAGCAGGAGTTGCGTGAGAAGCATCCGGATGTGATCGCAAAGCAGAAAGAGATTGACCAGGTCCAGGAGTATATGGATTCGATGATCGTGGAGTGGAAAGACAAGATCAAAGAGAAAGAAGAAAAACTCAAGAAGAATCCTGACGTTGCTTTTGCGGCGGCGGAACAGGAAATCAAATTGACAGAAGGTGAGATCAAACGCCAGCAAGCTCTACTCGCTCAGAACGAAACCCAAATCGGTTCGATTATCGAACGAATCAACAAGGTGCCCGGCGTTGAAGTCTCACTGAGCGCGCTTGAACGCGATTACCAGGTGAAGAAGGCGGCCTTGGACGGTTTGCTCGCGCAACAATCAAAGATCGCCCTCAACGCCGACGCGACCACCCAGCAGCAAGGCGAGGGTATTGAAGTGGTCGACACGGCTAACTTGCCGCAAAAGCCCGTGGCCCCCAAGCGAATCATGCTCAGCAGTCTCGGAATCGCAGTCGGTATCGGGGTGGGCTTGTTGCTGATCGCCATCTTTGAAGGACCACGCCTGCTCACGATTCAAAACTCCGAAGACGCTCGCCACTACACCGGTCTCCCGGTGCTGCTTGCTGTGCCCGAATTGCTGACACCGCAGGAAGCGCGCGCGATACCGCGCCGGCGTAAGTTGCTACTCGCAGCCGGAGTGATCGCAACCATTGTGAGTATTCCGGCGTTGGCGCTGGCGCTCAAGCTCACGCACGTTTTCGATTTCCTGATGCAGAGCTCGGGCCGAGGGTAGTAGTCGCGGGCTAAGGAACTGGAGGTTCAAATAGGTGTACGCAGAATTTTATGGTTTGAAAGAATTGCCCTTCGCGCTCACTCCCGATCCGCGCTTTATCTATTTCACTCCGTCACACACGGAAGTGATGGCCAACCTGCACTACGGCATTGAAGCGGGCAAGGGGCTCGTGGTAGTGACCGGCGAAGTGGGCACTGGAAAGACGACGATCCTGCGCTGGATGATGGAGCGTCTCGATCGCACAGTGCTTGTCGCTTACATCTTCAATCCACGTTTGTCAGTGCCTGAGTTTTACCAGCACGTCGCAACTCTGCTCGACGTGCAGAAGTGGGAAACAAAGTCGGAGTTGTTACTTGAACTGGGCCGGGCGCTCGAGTCGCGCCACTCACGCGGTTTGCGAACCGTGCTGATCGTCGACGAAGCGCAGGGCTTGTCTCCACACGTGCTCGAAGAAATCCGTTTGTTATCGAATTTCGAATCGAACACGGCGAAGCAGTTACAGATCGTTTTGACTGGTCAGCCGGAGTTGCGTGAAGTGCTGAACAATCCGGACCTGCGACAGTTGAAACAACGCATCGCACTGCGCTGCGTGATCAAGCCTTTGCCGAACGTTGAAGAGACGGACCGCTACATCACTTCGCGTTTGCTGGTTGCCGGCGCTGAGCGCACCGACATCTTTACGTCCGAAGCTGTCGATTACATTTTTCGGTGCTCCGACGGAATTCCGCGAAACATCAACAATCTTTGCGACAACGCGCTCCTCGCGGGTTATGCGGCAGGCGACACGACGATCGCTCGCTCGATCATTGAAGACGTGGCGGACACGTTCGACATGTTGCCGCGCACGGATCGGGGACGAGGACAAGCCGGAGAAGAACGCGAAGCTCCCGCACGAATCTTTTCCAACGCCGGCCGAGCCGAGCTATGGAACGCGGGAAAGACCACGGGAGATACAGATTAAGTGCAATCAGCAGTCGCGGAGGCTGCGATAGTTTTTGACAAGATTACAGGATTTACAAGATGTACATGTGAATCCTGAAAATCATGAAATCTTGTAAAAGGCTTACTTGAAAAAATAGTCACGTGACTATCTTTGAGGTGAATCGATGGGAAGAGTTTTTGACGCCATGAGACGACACAGCGCGACCGATAACAACGGTAACGCTGCGAAACCAACAGCAAAATCAGAGCACCGCGAGGAACGCCCGCGCGTTACCGGGCTGCCTTCGGCGGAACAGGTTGAGGAACAGTTGTTGAGCGGTTCCACAATCATGTCTGTTCCGCATAAGACGGTGCAGAGTTCAGCGTCCACTGCGCACACTGCGGATGTACCCGGCGGGTCGGCACTCCCCGGCGGATTTGCTTCGCGTGATGCTGGGGCAACTTTGGGCGCTGCCGAGGCGACGCGCGCCGGAG
The DNA here is from genome assembly GCA_035251975.1 of Pyrinomonadaceae bacterium. Taxonomy (GTDB): domain Bacteria; phylum Acidobacteriota; class Blastocatellia; order Pyrinomonadales; family Pyrinomonadaceae; genus PSRF01. The sequence goes on from DATFDT010000244.1 coordinate 7,713, forward strand.
GATTCGTCACTTTCGACGTTTCCCCGTCGCGCGTCGAACCTCACTTGATTGCTGTCAGCCAGCCACGCTCGGCTTACACCGAGAAATATCGAGAGCTGCGCACGAAACTGCTCCAGGCTGGCGAGCGCACGCAGATGCGCGCCATCGTCGTCACCAGCGCCGGTATTGCTGAAGGCAAAACCCTCACTGCACTCAATCTCGCCTGGTTGCTGGCCCAGACCGAAGGCGTCCGCGCACTCGTAATCGATAGCGATCTGCGTCGCCCGTGCGCCACTGATTATCTCGGCATCGATGCACCGGGTGGACTGTCGGAAGTGCTCGGCGGTCAGCTAAATCTCGAAGACGCGATCGTTCGTCTCGAACCTGCCGGTCTTCACCTTCTGCCGGGTGGACGGCCGCGCGACGACGTCGCTGAATTGCTTTCTGGTCCAAGCTACGCGCGCATACTCAGTGAAGTGCGTCGCATGTTCGACTACATCATCATCGACGCGCCGCCGCTCGGCATTTTCACGGACGCAAACGTGTTGATGCAACGCGCTGATGGTGGAATCCTCGTGGTCCGGGCCGGCAAGACTCGCTACTCAACAGTCGATAAGCTCTTGGACCAAATGCCGAAAGAGAAACTGCTCGGCGTGGTGTTGAATCGTACTGAGGAACAGCCTGAGGCTGCTTCTTATTACTACGCGCACCGCTATTACAACCGCGACAGAAGAACCACTGAAATACAACCGCTTCCGTCGGAAAGAGTTGTTGAAGAGGAGGTAGCGACGATCAATTGAGAGCCGTACGTCTCAACAGACGAACGATCTTACTGATTATCGCCGAGGCGGTACTTGTCTACGGCGCGATCATCGGTGCCGTGTACCTGCGCGTCGGCATGGAAGGCGCGCAGTTTGAGCTCATTGAAAAGAATGGTTATTTGAAAGCAGCGGTTGCCGGTTTCTTCTGTCTCGCCGCTTTCTACCTTTTCGACCTGTACGACTTTGTAGTGATGAACGACCGGCGCGAGCTGGTGTTGCGACTGATCCAGGCGCTGGGTTTGGCATGGATTGCGCTCGCGTTCTGGTTCTACACGTTTCCGGGCTTGATGCTCGGTCGCGGCATCTCGTTGATCGCGCTGCCACTCGCACTCGCGTTGATGGTTAGCTGGCGAGTCTCGATTCACTGGTTTCTGGGCCACCCGGATTTTGGCGAGCGCATTCTAATCGTCGGCTCCGGGAATTTGGCGGTCGAAGTTGCGCGTGAAGTTTTGAACCGCCCCGATGCCGGCTATCGCATCGTCGGATTCGTCGGCAACGACGCGGAGCTGCTGGGCAAAAGTCTTATCAATCCGCGCGTGATCGGCTTGACCGAGCAGCTCGACCAGATCGTCAAGCGCGAGAACATCGATCGCATCGTAGTCGCAATGGGCGAGCGCCGCGGACAACTGCCGACGAACAAGCTTTTGCAACTGAGTCTTACTGGTGAAGTGAACATCGAGGAGGGCGCTTCATTTTACGAGCGCATTACCGGTCGCGTCTCGTTGAATATGCTTCGTCCCTCGTGGCTGATCTTTACCGGTCGTGGACGACAGAAAAAACTGGCCGGACTTGCCCGTAGCGCGGTGCACTGGTTCGTGGCCCTCGTGGGCGCGATTCTTTCGCTGCCAATCGTGATCGTCACCGCGCTACTCATCAAGCTCGAATCGCGTGGCCCGATCTTTTACAAGCAGGAACGAGTCGGCAAAAACGGGCGCACGTTTGTGCTCGCGAAATTCCGCTCGATGAGAGTCGACGCCGAACAGGACGGCCCGGTTTGGGCCAGCAAGAGCGACTCGCGCACGACGCGCGTGGGACGAGTCATTCGCAAGATTCGCGTCGATGAGATTCCGCAGTTCTGGAACATTCTGAAAGGCGAGATGAGCTTCGTTGGCCCCCGGCCGGAGCGCCCGCATTTCGTGGCCCAACTGGCCGAGGAGATTCCCTTTTACGAGCAGCGGCATCTAATCGCACCGGGACTCACGGGCTGGGCCCAGATCAAGTATCCCTACGGCGCGTCAATCGAAGATGCACGACAGAAACTTCAGTACGATCTGTTCTACATCAAAAACCATAGCCTGCTG
>DATFDT010000245.1:0-8826 GCA_035251975.1 Pyrinomonadaceae bacterium
AATCCTGTAACTTGGCAGGCGGAGGTTGTTAATGATTAGGTTTACCCGCTTTCTAGTTTTTACCGCGATTCTGATTACGTTCCTCTGTGCATTAAAGCCCACCTTTGCCAATGCTCAGACCGTTTCACCGAAATCCCCTGAACTGTTTCCACTCGAAGACCTTCGTCCCGGCATGAAGGGAACTGCGCGGACCGTGTTCGCCGGTTCTGAGACGCAGGAATTTGGTGTAGAGGTTCTCGGCGTGTTGCCAGGATTTCCTGGTCCACGGCAGTCGGCGATCATCGCCAGACTGAGCGGCTCGAATGTGGAAAAGACAGGCGTGTTCGCGGGCATGTCCGGTTCGCCGGTTTACATCGACGGCAAGATCGTCGGCGCCATCGCGTTCAGTTTTCCTTTTTCGAAAGAGCCGATCGCGGGTATCACGCCTATCAAGCAGATGATCGACCTCTTCAACAAAGGCTCGGAAAATCTCAAAGGTAAAGAGCCGCGCGTCGTTTCGTTTTCACAGCTCGCGGGAACTGATTGGAAGCCGAATTTACCGAAGCCTGCAGTCGGATCAGTTTCACTTTTGGCGCCCGTTACTGCCGGCTCGCCGCTGATGCCTTTGCTGGGTCAGCAAATGACGCCGATCGCGACGCCGCTCGTGTTCAGCGGTATCAGCCAGGAATCACTTTCGGCGTTTGCGCCGCAACTGGTTGCCAGCGGATTGTTACCGGTTTCCGGGGTTGGTGGCTCTGCCGCAATTACTCCACTTACCGAATTCAACGGCAACACGTTTCCGCCGGGAAGCTCGATCAGCGTGCAACTCGTCCGTGGCGACTATTCGCTCGCAGCCGCAGGCACGGTGACGCTTCGTGACGGCGATCGCATTTACGCTTTTGGTCACCCGTTTTTGAGTCTCGGTGCTTCGGATATGCCGATGTCGGAAGCATCTGTTGTGACCGTGATCTCGAACATGAACAACTCGTTTAAGCTGGCGGTGCCGGGCCGGATGGTTGGTTCGATTTCGCAGGATCGCGCATCGGGAATCTTTGGTTTGCTGGGTCAGGCGCCGAAGATGATTCCCGTGAAAGTCAATCTACACACGAGCCGCGATCGCACCGAAACCTATTCTTATGAGATTGCGAACGACTCGTTCCTGACGCCGTTGCTTCTCAACATCACGCTTTTCAACACGATCACTTCGAGTGAGCGCGCGCTTGGCGACTCGACGATCAGCGTGAAAGGCGAGATCAAAGTGAAAGGCCAGGAGACGATTCAGATCGATCGACGCTTCTCGGCCAGTAACTCAGCGATCATTGCGGCGGGTTCAATCGCGGCGCCGGTTAGCACTTTGTTGACGAGCGGCTTTGACGATGTTCAACTCGACGGCATCACGCTCGATATCGCTTCGACCGAGACGAAGTATGCAGGCACGCTCGAGCGCATCACGCTCGATCGCACCGAAGTGCGACGTGGCGAGAAGATCGAGGTTCAGGCTTACGTTCGGACTGAATCCGGCAAGCAGTTTGTGCAGCGCATCCCGATTCAGATTCCGGAGGATGCTGCGCTTGGCCAGTTGCTCGTGTTTGTCGGTGATGGAGGCGCTTTGCAGGAAGGATCGCCGGCGAAGGCTTTCGTGCCGCAGGATCTGAGCCAGTTAGTGAAGGCGATTAATACCGTGAAGAAAAGCGATCGGCTGTATGTGAAGCTGTTTCGAATTACGCCCGGGGCGGTGATCGGAACGAGCGAGCTGCCGAGCCTGCCGCCGTCGATGGTGGCGACGCTGAACAGCGATCGGACTTCCGGTGGTTATACTCCGACGGTGTTGTCCCCGGTTTGGGAAACTGAATTACCACCAGCAGAGTTCGTGATTGCCGGCCAACAACTCATCGCGATCGATGTCGTGAAGTAATATCTAGCCACAGAGATAGAACAAGTCAGGAAGAGGGGCTTGCCCCCGCCGTTACTTGGATTCGACGAGCGGGGGCAAGCCCCACTTCCTGACTTGTTCTATTCCCTTCGGCTAAAATCTAGCCAAGCTTCGCTAAAGCGTTGATTCTTTCCCTGAGCGCACCCGCCAGCAGATCTACTTCCTCAGCCGAATAATTCGCCGACCGGAAAGCATCCTTGAGCTGATCGTCACTCAGACGCTTCATCAAATTACTCAACCAGCGCGCATCCGCGACGGTGAGCCCCTCGAAGAGCTTCTGGTTCTTGCCGCTGTAACTGAAATCGATTACATCGCCGTTCACCTTCTTGATGAACTCGGCTTTCACGTAATCAGGAATGTCGTTACGGCTGCGCGAAAGGAACCCGCCAGTCTTTCCAAACGTCGCACCGAGATCGCTGATGATGTAGCGCAACTCGCCCTCCCCGGTGGTGTCGCCGCGCATCGCGAGGATCTCGTTGTTGTCGTCTTTCATGTCCCAGTTGTTGAGCATCACCATCAGGATTTTCAGGCCGCGAAACTCAGGACTGGTTTGGAATGGATTGTTCTCCCACATCCAGTTTCCCGCACGTTTCACGCTCTTCGGCCGGGCTTCAAGACGAACGTTGTCGAATTCACCTTTGCCTTCGATTTTCAGGTGCGGAATCAGGTAAGCGATCTCTGTTTCGTAACCGAGTGCCCATAACAGGCGGTTCGCAGCCGTGTCAGTTTGCGCTTCTTTACCGATCTTTGCGACCCACTCGTTGCCCTTGGCGTCCTTGACGCGATACTTCTTCGAGTAGCCGCCCGTTTTATCTTCGATATAAGTGACCGTGGTGATGTCGGGTTTCATCTCTTCGCCGCCTGCGCCGAGAACGAGGTTGCGGCTTTCGAGATCGGTTGGGTCTTTCCACATTACCGGCTTGCCGGTGAGTTCTTTCTTTTCCTTTTTGTCCTTCTTCTCTTTGTCCTGTGCGTTTGCGGCGATGGGCAGCGCCAGCATCAGGACCATTAAACAGACAGACCAATATCGCGATTTAGTACGGAACATGCTAATTGTCTCTCCCGCGTGTAGTTTTCTGGTACAAAAGCTCTGGGGGCCGGGATTATAAGGCAAATAATTAGCCGCGGATAAGCCGTTTTATCCGCGGCTAATTCGTTAGGGATTGGGCGGGGTAGCGCCTTGCGGAGTGATCCAAAGCTCGACGTGTAGCTGATCTCGCTTCGGACCTTCAATCGTCTTGATACGACTCTGATCGATGCCACGAGAGTGGACGAGATATTCGATCACGCGACCGAAGTGATCCTGGACCTCGGCTTTTTTACTTGTTCGTCCCGGATAGACGATCACGTATCCGGTTGCAGTCGGATCGTTCTGGAGCTCGATAGCGTAGTTGTCGAGCCGTGCTTTCTCGTCGTTACGAGAAATATCGGGAAACTCGTCAAACTTGCGGCCCACCGGCCTTGGCAGCGGAATCGAGACCGCACAATCAGCCGCGCATTCGAGTGTGTAGCCACCCATCGAAAGCGATGCGCGTACAGTTTCTCCTGCCAGTCCTTTGGTATCGACCTTGATCGTGTCTGTTCCCTGGCCCTCGATGATCGTGCCAGCGGAGACGGTCCAGTTGTAAACCGGAGTGATGTTTGCCGGCACACCGCCTGAATAGCGTGAAGTGAATGTCAGTGGTTGATCGATCCCCACGTTCGTCGGGCAGGAAATCTCGATTGCCGGACAAACCGGTCGGACTTCGGCACACGGATTCACAAGGACACTGACTGACGAGAACGCCTGGCACGTTCCTTCGGTGCCTGCGCTCACGATGTCGAGCGACGCTTTGTGATAGCCGGGTTTCAATCCCGCGAGGTTCCAGGTCACGATCGCACCGTCACCGATGATCGTGCCGTCACTCGTGGTCCACTTGTATTTGATCGGGTTACCGTTCGGCGAAACTGCTTTTGCGGTCAGTTGCACTTGAGGAGCGCCGCTGTTATCGCAGGCGCGTACAATGTTTGCATCGGAAATTAAGCTGAGCGTCAGGGGAGCGTTCGCCGCCGAGACAGCCTGCGGTTTCTGGGCAAAAACACTGGCTGCGGATAACGACACGACCAGGGCAATTGGTGCGGCGTATATTTTCAGCCGGGAGAATTGATATCTAAACATTTGCACTCCTTGATTTAGCTTTTGTTAGGGAGAAATTCACAATTCACTCGAATTTCCACCGGGTTGTTTGACTACCTGGCCTTGTTGGCGTTAGATAAGTTACTGCTTTCCCCAACCTACATGCTTTTTCGCCAGAGGCGAGTTTCTAACAGAATGAGATCGATTCTCATAATCTGCGCCGTGTGGCTGATGGTTTTGGCCACCGGTTGCAAGCGCAGCGGTCAGCAAAGCACGAATAATAGTGCCGGACCCGCGCAGGTGTCCAATAATTTGCCGGAGGACCGAACGCGCGCGCGAGCCCAGCTCGATAGAGGCAAGGAGCTCTATCACAACGATCAGGACGCCGAAGCGGTTTTGGCGCTCCAGGAAGCTGTGCGGCTCGATCCGGACCTCGCCGAGGCCCATTTCCGCCTCGCGCTCGGGTATGAGTCACTCGGCAAACGCGAGGAGGCAGAAGGCGAGTACAAGAAAGCGGTCGGGGCTTACAAGAAATACTTCGAGGAAAATGAAAACGACGCCGAGGCGCATTATGCGCTTGGGCAGACTTATGCGAATCTTGGGCAATACAGTGAGGCGATCCGCGAGTATCGAGCGGCGACGAAGCTGAAAGAGGACGACCCGGATATGTTTTACGATCTGGGAGTTGCCTATACGAAGCTGGCGCAGTACGACGCTGCCGCATCGGCGTTTTCGAAGTCACTCGAGATCGATCCGGACTACTATCGGGCGCAGGATGGGTTGGACGAGGCGAAGGAAGGCATCAAGCGCATCCGTGCCGGGCGCAAGCACAATGAAGATTTGCTGAAGAAGCAGAAGGAAGAGGAGTTGAAGAAGGCCGGCGCTTCTCCGACTCCGTGAGGATTTCGCGATGGCTACCTACACACCACCACCATACTTCCCGCAGGGCTCGCTCGCGCCACCGGACAAGAACCGGTATCGGAAGTTCAAACTGTTGATGACCTTGTTAGCGCTAGTGATTCTGGGCGTGCTTGGGGCTGTTGGGTTTGGCGTGTGGTACTTGTTTCGGTCGGTGTTTTAGACAGGATTTACAAGATTTTTCAGGATGAACATGCAAATCCTGTGGAATCTTGTAAATCCTGTCCAACTGCGCTTGACACCGAGCGTACTCATCTTTATAGTCTCCCGTTTCGGGCCAAAGTGTCTGAAGCAAACAAAGCAACGTCCGGTTGGTTCTGTAGGTGTGGAGGCGTTGCTCGACCATGCAGTTAACGGTCGGTTGACAGTTATTGTGGCGTAAACGGTAAGAGTCGCGGCTGCTCGCAGTCGTTCCAACGCTTTACTCGCGCGAAAAGGTTACTTCTCGCCCTAATGCGACGCCACAGAAAAGTTTCGGCTTGAGGGAAGCCACGATCCACGCCCGCCGCTGAAAAAGCGAAAATCAGAACGTCCCTATTAACTTAATTCTTTAACAGGGCAGCCGCCTGCGCTGACTGCCGGACAAGTTCCGGAAAGAGGTAGGCAGGGGGCCTTTTGCGCACTTAACGCGCTCGCATTAAAGAGGAAAACAGTGCCGACGATTAATCAGCTTGTTCGCAAAGGCCGCCAGCAGGTGAAGTACAAAACGGCCAGTCCCGCGCTCCAGAGCTCCCCGCAGAAGCGCGGCGTCTGTACCCGTGTTTACACGCAAACGCCGAAGAAACCGAACTCGGCGCTCCGTAAAGTCGCTCGCGTGCGCCTGACCAACGGTATCGAGGTCACGACTTACATTCCCGGGGTCGGCCACAACTTGCAGGAGCACTCGATTGTCCTGATCAGAGGCGGCCGCGTGAAGGATCTTCCCGGCGTCCGCTATCACGTGATTCGCGGCACGCTCGACTCCGTCGGTGTTGCCGATCGCAAACAGGGACGCTCGAAGTATGGAGCGAAACGTCCAAAGGCCAGTGCCAAGTAGAGAGAAGAAGATATGCCAAGACGACGAGTAGCCGAACGACGCGAAGTACTTCCCGATCCTGTCTACAGCAGCCCTTTGGTGACGAAGTTCATCAGTGGCGTGATGTGGGAGGGCAAAAAGAGTGTGGCCGAGAGCATTTTTTACAATGCGATGCGGCAGATCGGCGACAAGACGGGCGAAGAGCCTTTGAAGGTTTTCAAAAGGGCGATCGATAACGTGAAGCCCACGGTTGAAGTGAAGTCGAGACGCGTCGGCGGTTCGACTTATCAGGTGCCGATCGAAGTACACCAGGAACGGCGCGGTGCCCTGGCAATTCGCTGGATCGTCTCCTACGCCCGCGGCCGGGGCGAAAAGACGATGACCGATCGTCTGGCGGCCGAGATTCTCGATGCGGCAAACAACCGCGGCAATGCGGTGAAGAAGAAGGAAGACACGCACCGCATGGCGGACGCTAACAAAGCATTCGCGCATTACAAGTGGTAATAAGACCTATATGACCTATAGGTCCTATAGGAATTAAGAAAATGGCTAAGCACGACTTAAACAAGTTCAGGAATATCGGCATCATGGCCCATATCGATGCCGGTAAGACCACCACCACCGAACGTATCCTTTATTACACGGGCATCACGCACAAGATCGGCGAGGTGCACGAAGGTACGGCGACGATGGACTGGATGGAGCAGGAGCAGGAGCGCGGTATCACGATTACCAGCGCTGCAACCACCTGTTTCTGGGAGAGAAACGGTGTCGATCATCGCATCAATATCATCGACACTCCGGGCCACGTTGACTTCACGATGGAAGTGGAGCGTTCGCTGCGCGTGCTCGACGGCGCTGTCGCTGTGTTTGACGGTGTCGCAGGCGTCGAGCCGCAGTCAGAGACTGTCTGGCGCCAGGCCGATAAGTACGGCGTTCCGCGCATCTGTTTCATCAACAAACTCGATCGCGCCGGGGCTTCATTCGACCGTTCATTCGAGTCGATCATTACTCGTCTCGGCGCAAATCCAGTTGCAATTCAGATTCCGATCGGCCTCGAAGATCAGCTCAAAGGCGTCGTCGATCTGGTCGCGATGAAGGGCCTGCTCTGGAAAGACGAATCCAAAGGCGCTGAATACGAAGTCGTCGACATTCCGGAAGATCTCAAAGACGCTGCGGCGACTGCGCGCGAGAAGTTGATCGAAGCTGTCGCGAGCATCGACGACGACTTGATGCACAAGTATCTCGAAGGCGAAGAGATTTCAGAGGCGGAGATTCGCAAGGCGCTCCGCGCGGGAACGATTGGTCTGAAACTCGTACCGGTTGTGACAGGATCAGCGTTCAAGAATAAGGGCGTGCAGACGCTGCTCGACGCTGTAGTCGACTATCTGCCGTCGCCGCTTGATGTGCCGCCGGTTGAAGGCCTGAATCCCAAAACGGACGAGCTGGAAACTCGTCCTGCAGAAGCTTCGGCGCCGTTTGCCGGCCTGGTCTTCAAGATCATGGCGGACAAACACCTCGGCCAGTTGTCGTTCGTGCGCATTTACAGCGGCACGATCAAGGCTGGTTCGTATGCCTACAACCCGATCAAGGGTAGTAAGGAACGCGTCGGTCGCTTGATGCGGATGCACGCCAACAAGCGCGAGGACATTGAAGACGCGAGCGCAGGCGAGATTATCGCCATCGGCGGTATGAAGCAGGTCACGACTGGGGATACGGTTTGTGATGAGACCAAGCCGATCATTCTTGAAAAGATGGAGTTTCCGGCGCCCGTTATCCGCGTTGCGGTCGAACCAAAGACGCGTCAGGACCAGGACAAGCTCGGCGTGGCGCTGAATCGTTTGGCCCAGGAAGATCCGTCGTTCAATGTTTCGACCGATCAGGAAACCGGGCAGACGATCATCGCCGGCATGGGTGAGCTGCACCTCGAGATCATTGTCGATCGCATGAAGCGTGAGTTTGGTGTCGAGGCAAACGTCGGTAAGCCGCAGGTGGCTTATCGCGAGACGATCACGCAACCGGCGCCCGGCAAAGAAGTCTACAAGAAGCAGACTGGTGGCCGTGGCCAGTTTGGACACGTGGAGATCGAGATCGAACCGGCCCCGGGCGAAGGTTTTGTTTTCGAGAACAAGATTACGGGCGGCGCTATTCCCAAGGAGTACATCAGGCCGGTCGAGAACGGCATTAAAGACGCGATGGAGCGTGGCTTCCTCGCCGGCTATGAGCTGGTGGACATCAAGGTGCGCCTGGTGTTTGGAAGCTATCACGAGGTCGACTCGGATGAGCGCTCGTTCCACATTGCGGGTTCACTCGCTTTCCAGGACGCAGTGCGAAAGGCGAAGCCGGTATTGCTCGAGCCGATCATGCGCATTGAAGTCGTGACTCCCGACGACTACATGGGCGCCGTAAACGGTGACCTGATGCGACGACGTGGGCAGATTGAAAAGACCGAACCTCGACCCGGCGGTGCGCAGGTGATTACGGCGTTCGTGCCGCTTTCCGAGATGTTTGGTTATACGACGGACTTACGTTCAGCGACCCAGGGTCGCGCGACCTCAACCATGCACTTCGAGCGCTATGATCAGGCGCCGAAGAATGTTGCGGAGGAGGTCATTGCGAAGGTCCAGGGGGTTGCAAGATAGCGGCGTAGAGTTGGCACAGGCTCAAAGGGTCTGTGCCTTTTCTTTTAACTTTAGTTGGCAAGAGAAATACACGGGGATAAATAGATGTCGAAGGAAAAATTTGACCGTTCGAAGCCGCACGTGAACATCGGGACGATTGGGCACGTGGATCACGGGAAGACGACGTTGACGGCAGCGATCACGAAGGTGTTGGCGAAGCACAATCCGAAAGTGCAGTTTGTGG
>DATFDT010000246.1:0-43884 GCA_035251975.1 Pyrinomonadaceae bacterium
CTGAAGATACGCGGTTACCGCGTTGAGCCCAGCGAGATCGAAACGGTATTGGCAGGGCACGAATCCGTGCAGGAAGCGGCTGTATGCCCGAGCGCCGGTATGGATGCGCTCGTCGCGTATGTCGTCCCCAAAATCGATCGTGCAGATTTATCCACTACGGACCTGCGAAACTACTTAACAGCGAAACTGCCGAGTTTCATGGTCCCATCCTCATATGTGCTCATCGAAAAGATGCCTTTGACGCCGAACGGCAAGATCGATCGAGCGGCGCTTGAGTCTCTCGAACACGTCCCCGAGGCCATTGGACCGGATGAGCCTTTAACCCCGATTGAAAGCCTGCTGAGCAGCATTTGGGCCGGCTTGTTGGACCTCGAAGTAGTTCGCGCTACAGACAACTTCTTCAACGTAGGTGGTCATTCATTACTGGCGATGCGACTTATGTCGCGCATCCGTGAATCGTTCAACGTCGAAGTACCGCTGCGCAGTTTGTTTGAGCGGCCAACTCTTGCCGAGCTCGCACGCACGATTGAGGAGACGATGCGACAAGGTTCCAGGGTGGAGTCGCTGCCGCTCATGCCGGCGCCGCCGGAAGTCGAGCTGCCGTTGTCTTATGCGCAACAGCGGCTCTGGTTTTTAGATCAATTGCAGCCCGGCAGTTCTTTTTACAACCTCGCGGGAGCGGTGCGTCTGACTGGTCCATTGAACGTGCCTGCGCTGAAGGAGAGTTTGCAGAATGTAATCAGTCGTCACGAAGTCTTACGGCTGAAGTTTGAGAGCGAGGGCGGCAGACCGCGTGTTTCCGCTACACCATTAACCGATGTCGAACTCCCAATCGTCGATCTGCAAAGTTTTTCGGAAGACGAGCGAGAAGCTCAGGCGCTCCGGCTGATCAAAGAAGAATCGCAGCAGCCTTTCGACCTGACGCGTGGTCCCATGTTTCGCGTTCAGCTACTGCGTCTCAATCTGCAGTCGCACCTGTTTCTCGTGACGATGCACCACATCGTTGCCGATGCCTGGTCCACAAACATATTTATTGGCGAAGTAACGCAGGGTTATCAAGCCGCCAGTGGTGGAACAGCCGGCTCGTTGCCGGAGCTCGAGATCCAATACACCGACTATGCGTACTGGCAGCAACAGCGTCTTCGCAGCGACGTGCTGAAAGAGGATCTCAGCTATTGGCGAGAACAATTGAGTGGGATGCCGCCGGCGCTTGAATTACCGTTCGACCGGCCGCGCCCGCCAGTGCAAACTTTTCGCGGTACGCTGCGCTCATTCACGTTAAGCCCAAATCTCATCAATGAGCTTGATGCCTTCAGCCGCCGTGAAGAAGTCACCTTGTTCATGACGCTGTTGTCGGCCTTCAACATTTTGATGGCCCGCTACTCGGGCCAACGAGATATTGTTGTCGGCACTCCGACTGCCGGGCGCACTCATGCCGCCACTGAAACACTGATTGGTCTGTTTCTCAACATGCTCGTGTTGCGCACTGACATGCATCATGACCCGACAGTCAGTGAGTTGTTGAAACGTGTGCGCGAGGTGGCGCTGGGTGCGTACATGCATCAGGAAGTGCCGTTCGAAAGACTGGTCGAGGAGTTGCAGCCGGAACGAAACCTAAGCCATTCACCGCTGTTTCAGGTGATGTTCTCCCTCGCCAACACGCAAAGACAAACACTCAAACTTACCGGTCTCGAGATCGCTCCGGTCGATATTCAGAGCAATACCGCCAAATACGATCTGTCTTTTGTCCTCGAGGAACACGAGTCGCGCCTGCAGCTCTACGTCGAGTACAACACAGATCTTTTTGACGACACCACGATCACGCGCATGGTGATGCACTACGAGCGCTTACTCAACGCCATGCTGGCTGAACCCACAGCACCCATCAGCAAGCTCACATTTCTCGATCCTGAAGAACTGGACCAGATCCTGTTTGAGTGGAACACGACAGCGCAGCCGTTCAGCGACGCGAGCTTGCCGGAGTTGTTTGCCGCACAAGCGGCACGTATTCCGGAAACAATCGCAGTGGTTTATGAAGACGAACAGCTCAATTACGGCGAGCTAAACCGGCGCAGCAATCAGCTTGCTGATTACCTGCGGCGGCGGAGTGTCGGGCCCGAAGTGATGGTGGGTATCTGCCTGGAGCGTTCGGTCGAGATGGTCGTGGGTTTGCTCGGCGTGCTGAAGGCGGGCGGCGCCTATGTGCCAATCGATCCGCAATACCCGAAGGAGCGCGTGCAATACATGCTCGCGGATGCTGGTGTGAAAATATTGCTGACGCAGCGGCGTTTGCGAGCGAGCTTGCCGGAGACGAATGCCCCAGTGGTTTGTCTGGATGCAGACTGGCACGAGATCGAGCAGCGGAGTGGCGCTGATGTTGTGATCAGTCCGGAGCCTGAGAACCTGGCCTACGTCATCTACACTTCAGGCTCTACCGGTCGTCCCAAAGGAGTCACTGTCACACATCGCAACGTAGCGAATTTCTTTGCCGGCATGGACCAGCGAATCGGCCTGAATGGTGAGAAGTGCTGGCTTGCGGTCACGAGCATCTCTTTTGACATTTCCGTGCTCGAGCTCTTATGGACCCTCACGCGTGGTTTCAAAGTAGTGATCCAAACAGAACAGAATCGCCTGCTTGCCGGTAAAACCAATGTCATTGAAAAAAGGATGGAGTTCAGTTTCTTCTACTTCGCCAGCGAAGAGAATCGTCGCGCAGACAGTTACCGTCTCTTAATTGAAGGAGCGAAGTTCGCCGATCGAAATGGCTTCACTGCGGTCTGGACGCCCGAGCGCCACTTTCACGCCTTTGGTGGTCTCTATCCAAACCCTGCAATAACGAGTGCAGCGATCGCTACCATCACGCAGCGCATTCAAATCAGGGCCGGCAGTGTAGTTCTTCCGTTACACGATCCATTGCTGGTGGCGGAAGATTGGGCCATGGTCGATAACCTCTCGAGCGGGCGTGTGGCGATCTCATTTGCTTCAGGTTGGCACGCTAACGATTTCGTCCTCAGTCCCGACGTCTACGGCACGCGACACGAAGTGATGTATCGCCAGATCGAGACTGTACGGAAACTTTGGCGTGGAGAGTCGATCGTGCGCCGGAGCGGCGGCGGAAACGAGATCGAGGTGACAATCCATCCGCAACCGGTGCAGCCGGAATTGCCGGTTTGGATTACGGCGGCAGGAAACTCGGAAACATTCAAATCGGCAGGCCGTTTGGGCGCCAACCTGCTCACGCATCTGCTCGGCCAAACGATTGAGGAACTGGCCGGCAAGATCTCTGCGTATCGTGGCGCCTGGCGCGAAGATCCGAAGCGGAAGGGCGACGGTCACGTCACTCTGATGCTGCACACGTTTATCTCGGATGATTTCGCGAAGGTGCGCCGGATGGTCCACCAGCCGTTTACTGACTATCTGCGCACGTCAGTTGACCTGTTGCGCACGTCCGCCCGGTCGCTCGGCCGCGATCTGGATTCCGAATCTCTAAATGAACAAGACATGCAAGCGATCCTGACCCACGCATTCGATCGTTATTTTGAAACGAGTGCTTTATTAGGAACGCCCGAAACCACGCTTGAGATGATCGAGAGGCTAAAGTCGATCGGGGTTGATGAAGTGGCCTGCCTGATCGACTTTGGTGTGGCGGATGAAGAGGTGCTAGCTAGTCTGCCGCACTTGAATAAACTTCGTGAACATAGCAACAGGACAAACGGATACGCGCAACCTGTTTACAGCATCAGTGAACAAATTCAAAGGCATCGAGTCACGCACCTGCAATGCACGCCCTCGCTGATGAAAATGTTGATGAGCGAACCGGAGTCAGTTGAAGCCTTAAAAACATTGCAGCACGTCCTGGTTGGTGGAGAAGCCTTGCCTGTCACACTCGCACAGCAACTTCGCCAAACGTTGCCTGGCACACTTCACAACATGTACGGGCCAACTGAAACAACAGTCTGGTCCACGTCGCACAAGGTTGATGAAGTGGGCGACTCAATTTCCATCGGTAAGCCGATCGCGAATACGACCATCCGAATTCTCGACGAGCACGGACTGCCGGTGCCGATTGGGGTAGTCGGTGAACTTTATATCGGTGGTACTGGCGTGGTGCGTGGTTATCTGCATTTGCCGGCGCTAACCGCAGAGAAGCTCGTTCCCGATCCATTCGCCGCTGAGCTGGGCGCGAGAATGTATCGCACCGGCGACCTGGCCCGGTATCTGCCCGACGGCAACATCGAGTTTCACGGAAGAGTGGACCACCAGATCAAAATCGGCGGACACCGTATCGAAGCCGGTGAAATTGAGACGGTATTGCGACAGTATCCGGGCGTTAATGATGCTGTCGTGACGGCACGCGCAGTGACGGGTGAGAACCTTTTGCTCGCGTACGTAGTGCCGGACAACAGCCGCCAGGCAGTAACGCTGCAAATGGTTCCGGCGTCAGAAGCAAAGCGTTTGCTGGGCGACCGTTCTCATTTCACGATGCCGAATGGAATGACGATCGCTCATTCGAGTGGGCATCGCGTCACCATGCTGTATCGCGAGATATTTGCCAATGAGTCGTACCTGCGCAATGGCATCACCCTGCACGACGGCGACTGCGTTTTCGATGTTGGGGCAAATGTAGGTATGTTCACTCTCTTCGCTAATCAGAAGCGCAGGAACCTGAAGAGTTTTGTTTTCGAGCCGATCCCGACGACGTTTGATTTTCTGCGAACGAATGTGGCGCTTTATAACCTCGATGCGAAGCTCTTCAATACGGGAGTTTCAAATAAAAAGGGGTTTGCAGAGTTCACCTTTTACCCGCGCATGCCGGGTCTCTCCGGGCGCAGCTCGACTGAAGCCGCCGATAAGCAAACGACCAAAGCGATCATCGAGAGCTACTTACAGGACCAGGGGACTGAAGAACAACGCGCGATTCTCAGCGATGATGAGTTGGACCGGTTGATGGAAGACCTCTTTGTTAGCGAGACGTATAAATGCTCGCTAACCACACTCTCGGACGTTATCAGTGAATATCAGATCGACCGGATAGATCTTCTGAAAATCGACGTCGAGAAGAGTGAGCTCGATGTTCTCTCGGGCTTGCGGCCGGCGGACTGGGCCAAAGTCAAACAGATCGTCATCGAGGTAGACAGTCGTGATCTGCTCGATCAAATAACGACGCTGCTGGAGCTGTATCGATTCGACTTCACCGTGGAAGAGATCGTCAGGATCGAAAAGAACACAGCCGGGGTCGAGCTGAACTTCTACATGCTCTACGCCACCAGTCGCGATCGGAGCGTTCCGCATGAAGTTCAAAACGACGCTACAACAAACGGCGATCTCTCGATCAGCCAGTTGCGCAGCTATTTGCAGCGCCAGCTACCCACTTACATGATCCCGGCGTCCATCACGCTGTTGCCCGAGTTACCACGAACCCCTAACGGAAAAATCGACTTCCGTGCTCTACCGCAGGGGTTGGAGCTGCCGCCGGAGTTGAGCACTGCGTACGTTTCGCCCGAGACGAACGCCGAACGTGTTGTGGCCCAGTCGTGGCGCGAAGTGCTGAGGGTAGAGCAAGTAGGTGTCAATGACAACTTTTTCGAAGCGGGCGGCACGTCGCTGCGGCTGGTGGAAGTGAATAGCAAGCTTCGCGAAGCTTTCAAGCGAAGTATTCCGATAGTGGAAATGTTCCGGTATCCGACCATACGTGAGCTGGCTCGCTTTTTGGATGCACCCGCCGAAATCAAGCCGGCGGTTACGCAAACGCAGGAGCGCGCCAGCCGGCGTGCCGGAGCGGCAAGTCAAAGAAGAGAATCCGCGCAAGCGAAGCAACAGAAGAAGCGGGCCGCACACGAAGCCGGGTCGATGAGTTAAGTGATACACGCAAGCCACAAAGGAATAGAAAAGCCATCAACGCGCCGCTTTGTTCTGCCTAACGGAATGGAAGTCGCTTATCAATCGCGGGCGGAGGTCGAGTTTTTTTATAACGACATTTTTGAAAAGCAGATCTACGTCAAACATGGAATCTCGCTGGCTGATGGCTGCTGCATTTTCGACGTAGGCGCCAACATCGGACTCTTTACTCTGTTTGTTCATCAACACTACCGCGACGTCAGAGTCTACGCGTTTGAACCAGCGCCGCCGCTCTTTGAAGTTTTACGCGACAACGTCTCGCGTTACGCGCCTAATACCAAACTCTTTAATTGCGGACTGTCGAACGAAGAGAAAGTAACGTCTTTTACTTTCTACCCGAATAGCTCCGGCATGTCGTCCTTCTATGCCGATATGGCACAGGAGAAAGAAGCATTGCGCGGCATCATGGCAAACCAGTTGCGACAGGGAATGCCTGGAATGGACCGCGTCATGCGCCACGCTGACGAGCTGCTCAACGAGCGACTGAAGAGTGAGACTTACAACTGCCGGCTCAGGGCCGTCTCGCAAATAATTCGCGAAGAACAGTTGGATCACATCGACTTGATGAAGATCGACGTTCAGAAAAGCGAGCTTGACGTTATCAACGGCATTGCGCCGGAAGATTGGCCCAGGATTAAGCAGATCGTTATCGAAGTACACGATTTCAACGGGCGTTTGCAGTATGTGAAGGAACTGCTTGAATTGAAAGGTTACGAGGTAAACGTCGAGCAGGATGACCATTATCAAGATTCGATTCTCTACAACTTATTCGCGAGGCGAGTTACGTCACCGGTCTTCACTACAATTAAACCTCTGAGCGATGAATCTTTGCGGCAAATTCTTAACCGCGCGAAAAAGAAACAAGAAGCAGACAGCCGCAGACAGCAGTTTTTGGGAGCAAGGAATAAACGTCAATGAGTCACGATGATTTTCCATATCCAGTCGAGAGCGTTGCCATAATTGGCATGGCGGGCCGTTTCCCTGGCTCCAGCAATCTCAATGAATTTTGGCAAAACCTGCGGGACGGCGCGGAAGGGATTTCCAGGTTTACTGAAGACGAACTGCTCGCGTATGGGGTCGAGCCGGAGCAGCTGAAGTCGTCGAATTACGTTCCGGCACGAGGTGTGGTCCAAAACATCGAGCTTTTCGATGCCGCTTTCTTCAACCTGAGTCCAAGAGAAGCGGAAATCATGGATCCTCAGTTTCGTTTCTTCCTCGAGAATTCGTGGGAGTCGCTGGAGGACGCCGGCTACAACCCGCATACATATTCAGGCCCCATCGGAATCTTCGCGGGAATGAGTATGGGCAAGTATCTCCTGCAACATCTTTTGCCGAATCGTGAAGTGGTTGCTGCTGCTGGTCCACTCCAGTTGCGCATACTCAACGACAAGGATTTTCTGACGACCCTCGTTGCCTACAAATTGAACCTGAGAGGTCCGGCAGTAAATGTGCAAACTGCCTGCTCGACTTCGCTCGTGGCAGTGCATCTGGCGTGTCAAAGTCTGGTCAGCTTCCAGTGTGATTTGGCTTTGGCAGGTGGCGTCTCGATTCTGACGCCGCAAAAGTCCGGCTACTTGTCGCAGGAAGGCGTGTTCTCGCCTGATGGTCACTGCCGCGCTTTTGATAAGGACGCGGAGGGGACAGTAAGCGGCAACGGTGTCGGGACAGTCGTACTGAAACGCCTGCAAGACGCACTCGATGACGGCGATCACATTCGCGCGATCATCAGAGGCTCGGCCATCAACAATGATGGATCTTTGAAGGTGAGCTACACCGCGCCGAGTATCGACGGTCAGGCAGAAGTAATCGCGATGGCCCAGGCCGTGGCCCAGGTCGAGCCTGAAACCATTAGCTACATTGAAGCGCACGGAACGGGAACGCCGATGGGCGATCCGATCGAAGTGGGGGCGCTGACGCAGGTCTTCAGAGCAGGCTCCGACAAGAGGGCCTTCTGTGGTCTTGGTTCCGTCAAAACTAATATTGGACACCTCGACGCGGCCGCCGGTGTTGCAAGTCTGATCAAAACTGTACTCGCTCTCGAAAACAAGGCGCTGCCGCCGAGTCTTCATTTCCACGAGCCCAATCCACAGATCGATTTTCTCAACAGTCCTTTCTACGTTAACGCAAAACTTCAGGATTGGAAGCCCGATACTACACCGCTGCGGGCCGGCGTCAGCGCTTTTGCCGTCGGCGGATCCAATGCGCACCTCGTGGTTGAAGAAGCGCCGGAACGTGAGCCATCCTCGCCGTCCAAACCCTGGCAGTTGATCCAGCTCTCTGCAAAAACACCTGCTGCACTTGAAAGCACAACCGACAATCTGGCGGCCTCTTTAAAAACGAATGCGGATGTGAGCCTCGCGGATCTGGCGTACACACTCAAAGTCGGACGAGCTAGCTTCGATTACCGGCGCGCGGTTGTGTGTCGCGACGTCGAGGAGCTGATACCCGCTTTGGAGACGCGCGATCCTAAACGAGTTTTCACGGCGCATTGCGATTCAGTGAACCCCTCGGTTGCGTTCATGTTTCCCGGACTGGGAAATCATTACGTAAACATGGGTCGAGAGCTTTACCAACTGGAGCCCGGCTTCAGAACAGACGTCGACCACTGTTGTGAAATATTGAAGGAGCACCTGGATTGTGATCTGCGCGATGTTATGTATCCGCAGTGGAAAGAAGGAACAGCTCCGCCCGCGACGCCACGATCCATCTCGCATTTGGATCTGCGGAGCATGTTAAGAGGCAATCAGGATGACGAAGCGACGCGGAAACTCAACCAGACAGTATTCAGTCAGCCCGCATTGTTCGTCATCGAATATGCGCTGGCCCAACTGTGGATGAGGTGGGGAATCAAACCGCAGGCGCTCATCGGATACAGCATCGGTGAATACGTCGCGGCGTGTCTCGCAGGCGTGTGGTCACTGGAAGATGCGCTCAGGCTCGTTGCGAAAAGAGCACAGCTAATCTCGCAGTTGCCGGCGGGCTCAATGCTCGCGATCTCGCTGCCGCGTAGCGAAGTGGAGCCACTGCTCGGTAAACATCTCAGCATGGCTGCTGTTAACGGTCCGTCTGTGTCTGTGGCGTCAGGGCCACCGGAAGCTATTGGTGATTTGGAAACGGCGTTGGCACAAAGAGGCGTGGTTGTGCGTCGCCTGCAAACGGGCCACGCTT
Source organism: Pyrinomonadaceae bacterium (assembly GCA_035251975.1). Taxonomy (GTDB): domain Bacteria; phylum Acidobacteriota; class Blastocatellia; order Pyrinomonadales; family Pyrinomonadaceae; genus PSRF01. The sequence continues at coordinate 9,067 of DATFDT010000246.1, forward strand.
TTCATTCGCGCATGATGGAGCCGGCGCTGGAGTCGTTTGCGAAGTTAATGGCGAGCGTCACCCTAAACGTTCCCAACATACCTCTGATATCCGATCTTACCGGCACGTGGCTCAAGGCGTCTGAAGCGATGGATGCGCAGTATTGGGCGACGCATCTTTGCCGTCCAGTGCTGTTTGGCGATGGCATCGAGGAGTTGTGGCGTGGCATGCGGCGTTTGATGCTGGAAGTTGGGCCAGGCCAGGCTCTTGGTGCGTGGGCGCTGCAACATCCGAGTAAGCAAAGTGCCGAGGGTGGGTTGGTGCTGGCGTCGATGCGACATTCATACGATCACCAGTCCGACCAGGCCTTTCTATTAACGACTCTGGGCCGTCTATGGCTGGCCGGAGGCTCGATTGACTGGGATAGTTTCTATCGTGAAGAACGGCGCCTGCGTGTGCCGCTGCCGGCTTATCCATTCGAGCGCAAGCGGTACTGGGTTGAGCCGCCGCAGCAAAACTCCAAAGAACTCAGCCAGCCTTCCGTAAACTTAAGCAAAACGCCTGATGTGGCTGACTGGTTTTACGTTCCTGTTTGGAAGCAGGCGCTTCCGCTTCGTCGTCCCGTCGCCCTGCCCGATCAGAAACGAAAAGTTTTGGTCTTTGAAGATGAATTCGGCGTAGGCGCGAGTTTGAGCAAGAGTTTACGGCAGATGGGCCATACTGTCGTACGTGCCGGCATGGGCGAACACTTTGTGAAGTTTAACGATGAGACGTTTTTACTGAATCCAAAGCACGATGACGACTACAAGAAGCTACTGGGCCAGCTCGACACGTTGGGAAAACTTCCCGACGTAATCTGCCATCTCTGGACACTCACTGCCTCTGACACCTCTGACCTCGATTCCTCCGATCAGCATCTCGAGCGCGGCTTCTTTAGTCTCAACTCTCTGGCCCAGGCCTGGGGCAATTTAAACGTCATGCATCCGCTTCGCCTGATGGTTGTTGCGAATGCGCTCCACTCAGTCAGCGGCGAGGAACAGTTGTGCCCGGCAAAAGCCGCATTGATTGGGCCATGCAAAGTGATTCCGCTCGAGTACCCACAATCCAGGTGCCAGATTGTTGACATTGTTGTTCCCAGTGAGCCACGCAGACAGGAAGTATTAACGCAGCAACTCCTGTCTGAGCTCGCAATTGAAACGCCTGAATCGTTGGTTGCTTATCGTGGGGATCACCGCTGGCATCGTAGTTATGAAAAGCTCCGTGTTGCGAAGGACGGCGAGCCGGCGTTACGTGACGGTGGCGTCTACCTGATTACGGGTGGACGTGGCGGCATCGGCTTGACCCTGGCCCAACACATCGCGAGGCAGGTTCGAGCCCGGCTCGTTTTGGTAGGGAGATCGGCTTTTCCGCCAGCCACCGGGTGGGCAAACTGGCTCTCCAGTCACGACGAAGACGACGAGGTACGCCAACAGATCGAGAAAATCCAGGCTCTGCGGACCGCAGGAGCCGAAGTGTTCATCGCTCGCGGCGACGTCACGTCGCGTGACGACATGAAGCGCATCATCAACGAGACTCACGAAAAGTTCGGGAAGATCAACGGTGTAATTCACGCTGCCGGTGTTCCGCCGGGAGGAATGATCCAGCTCAAGACTCCAACAGCCGCTATGAGTGTGCTGGGTCCAAAGATCAAGGGCACTTTCGTACTTGATGAGTTGCTCCGCGACGAGCAACTCGATTTCATGGTCCTGTGTTCATCGCTTACCGCGATCATGGGCGCGTTCGGCCTCGTCGATCACTGCGCCGCCAATGCCTTTCTCGATGTCTTCGCGGAAGCTCAGGCGTCGAGAGGAAACCCCTGCATACTCACACTCAATTGGGATGCGTGGCTCGAAGTCGGTCAGGCCGCTAAAGCATCACTGTCCAAACGGCTGCAAGAGATTCTTCACAGCGGACCGCCCGCAGACAACCCCACCACTCACTGGAACCGACTGCTGGTCGACGAACCCGACCGCGAAATACATTCAATCGAGCTCAGCACCGCCAAACAGTGGTTTCTCAATGAGCATCGCTTGCAGGGAGACGGAGTTCTTCCCGGTACAGGTTATCTCGAGTTAGTCAGGGCCGCTGTCGCGCGACACGCTGGCGACAAACCCATCACGATGCGGAAGGTTTCGTTCCTGACACCACTGGTTATTAAAGACGGCGAGGTCAGAGAAGCGAGGCTCATCCTGCAACGGCGCGACGACGCTTGCGACTTTCGCATTGTCAGCAGCAGGAGTGGTGAGAGCGAATGGCAGGAGCATGTCAGAGGCAAAGTAAACTGGAACGAACAACAAAACGTCCCGCAGCATTCGTTAGACGAGCTCTTGCATCGACTGGCGCCTCAACCTTTCAAGCGAGACGAGCGCCTGAGTGAGGCGACGCTTTCCAAAGACTTTGGACCAAGATGGAAGAACCTCATCAGGGCTGTGGGTATCGTGGACGGCGAAGGAATCGCATCGTTGGAATTGCCTCCTGAGTTTGTCGATGACTTAAACCTTTTCGAGCTTCATCCGTCGCTGATGGATGCTGCCACCGGCTTCGGCCAGTTGGCCGGCAAGGGTGCTTACCTGCCGCAAGCCTATGATTTGATCAGGATCAACCGCCCGCTTCCGCAAAAACTATTCAGCTACGTGAAGTTCAAAGAGAGTGGGTCAAATAACAAGGACGCCCTCGTCTACGATCTGATCCTTATGGACCAGGAGGGCCGTGAGCTGGTTGAAATTCACGACTACACGCTCAGGCAAATCACCGATCTGAGAGCTTTCAGCGGCGCTACGGCAAAGGGCGTATTCGATCTGAATGAATTGGGTGAAACCCAAGCGCTCGCCAGGGATCTTCATGAAACGGGCATTCTGCCTGCCGAGGGAGCTGAGGCTTTTGGTCTGGTTCTGCAAAACAGTATCCGAGTGCCGCGCATCGCGATCTCGACGAGAAATCTTCCCGCATTGATCGAGCGCGGCGCCTCTTTTGCCGCCACTCCGATCCTCGACGAAGTCAATCAGATGCAATCGCAGCGCAAGAAACATAGCCGCCCGGATTTGCAGGTGTCTTATGTTTCACCGCGAAACGACAGTGAAATATTGCTCACGCAAATGTGGCAGGAGACATTGAACATCGAGGAGATCGGAATTCACGACAACTTCTTCGATATGGGTGGCGACTCGTTGATTGCCACGCTGCTGGTCGACCGCCTAACGGAGACTTTTGAGGTAAACGTGTCACTCGCTTCTCTGATCAATGCACCGACCGTGGCAGAGATGTCGGAGGTGATCGCCGAGCTCCAGCAGCAATCGATTGGGACAACGGCTTCGGCCGGCGACTGAACCGTGATGTAACTATGAAACTAATCCTATTTTTAATTCGCTACTCGCCGCGAAGCGTCGGCCTCGCGATTGTCGCCAGTGCCATTAGCGGCTTTAGTAATGTCGCCATGCTCAGCCTGCTGAATACCGGTCTGAGATCGCGCGGCAATGTGACGGCTCGTTTGGTCGTGAGTTTCTTCGCGTGTTGTTTATTCATTCCCATCTCCCGATTTGTCACTGAAATGATGCTGACCCGCATCGCCCAGGGCGCGCTTTTTGATTTACGCCTGCGCGTAAGCCGTCAAATTCTTTCTACGCCGCTGCGGCGTCTCGAAGAGTTTGGCATACGCAGGCTGATGACGATGTTGACCGACGACATCCCCGTGATTACCTCAACGTTCTCGATGTTGTCGCTGCTGTGTATCAATTCCGCCGTCGTGGTCTGCGGCTTGATTTACCTCGGCTGGCTCTCGTTGAAAGTCCTTGGCGCTACGCTGATTTTGATGGCGTTGATCATCACGATGTATCAACTCGCGGTTTTGAGGGCGATTGGTTATTACCGCCAGGCACGTTTAGATGGCGACGTTCTTTTTGAACACTTTCGTGCTCTCACGACCGGGATAAAAGAGCTCAAGCTTCATCGCCGGCGTCGCCAGACGTTTATCAACCAGGTTTTGAGCGCAACGGCGAATTCAGCGAGAGACAACAATCGGGCAGGCGCTGCCGTCTACAGCCTGGCAGCGAGCGTGGGCCAGGGAATGATGTATAGCACCATCGGCATTATCCTGTTTGGCATTCCCCTGATCTGGAACTTCGATTCGCAAATCCTGATCGGCTACACCCTCACGCTCGTCTTCATCATGACTCCTTTGCAAATCATCATGACCCAGGTTCCAAGTATCGGTAGGGCAAGCGTTGGGCTCGAGCGCATTAATGAGCTCGGGTTGAAGTTAAGCACCTCTGGTGTCGAAGAAGATGCCCGGGCGATTCCTCCAAGCCTGCCGGTGATTGACAGTCTGGAGCTATGTGGGGTGGTGCATACTTACCGGCGTGAAGATGAAGATACTCCGTTCAGACTGGGTCCGATCGAGATGACAGTTGCTCGTGGTGAGCTGCTGTTTTTGACTGGCGGTAACGGCAGTGGCAAGACGACGCTCGCAAAGATCATTGCCGGATTGTACGTTCCTGAAGCAGGTGAAGTGCGACTGAATGGCGAAACAATCACTGAAAGTAACAGAGAGTTTTACCGCGAGCATTTCTCCATGGTCTTCTCTGACTTTTACCTCTTCAGCACGCTGATGGGCCTGGAACATCCGCAGCTTGATCAACAAGCTCACGATTATCTCTCTACGTTGCAGCTTTCTAACAAGGTGAAGATAAAGGACGGTGCTCTCTCAACACTCGAGCTTTCGCAGGGCCAACGCAAACGTCTCGCGCTGCTGACTGCGTATCTTGAAGATCGTCCCATCTACATTTTTGATGAGTGGGCCGCCGATCAGGATCCGCAGTTCAAGGAGATCTTTTATAAAAAGCTGCTGCCGGAGCTCAAATTGCGCAACAAGGCGGTCGTCGTTATCAGCCACGATGATCATTACTACTACGTTGCCGATCGCATTATCAAACTGGACTACGGTCAAGTCGACGACGTTCTCAACACGAGTTATTTGCACGCGACAACATGAAGAACAACAAGGGTACAGTTATCGTTGAAGCTGATAGCGACGTATATGATCTGAAACGCCGTTTGCACGCAGTGCTTGGGGATTCCAGAGTTGCACGCGAGCACATATTCCTGGTTTCCGCGGAGGCGCATCACGACCTCGTCCGGAAGCTCCTGGAGACGGAGTTTCCAGCGCTCCCGCTTGCAACTCTTTCCGGTGATCCGGTGAGGGATGTTTCGCGCATCTTCAACTACGTGAAAACAGCGACGGTTGGGTTCCTTCGCGTAGGAGCTTCTTACACCACGCCGCAGTGGGATGTGCTGGAATCCGATGGAAACGCACTCGCCGTATGGGTTCCTGATACGTCTTTTCCGGAAAACACAGCAACCAGCTACGGTACTCCGGTTCGAAGCTTGATCGGATCTACTAACTTACTGCGCCGTCTCGGCGCCTCAATTCCTTTTTTGGATTGGAACCTGATGCGTTTAGCAAAGGTCGCGAGGAGATCTAACTTAGATTTCCGCTGGTCTTCAGTGTGCGGAGCCACCAATCAGACAGCGGTTGAGCCTGCCGGCTGCGACGTTCCGCCGTTATCGCTGAAGGCAAGAGTTATCGCCATCGTTCCACATTACAAGTGCGAACCATGGTTGGACGACTGTCTTTATTCCCTCGTGAGACAAACTCAGCCGCTCACTGGCATTGTCGTTGTTGATGACAACTCCCCGGAACCGCCGGTTGAGATCGTAAGCAGGTATCCGCAAGTGACGCTTTTACGAGCAGTTGAAAACAGTGGCCCTTACAAGCTGACGCAACAGGTGATCAATGAGACCGTTTGCGACGCCTACCTGTTTCAGGATGCTGACGATTGGGCTAGCGACGACCGTGTGAAGGTGTTGCTCAGCGAAGCCGAAAGAACGGGAGCCGAGTTGATCGGAAGCCAGATGTGGCAGGTCTTCAAAGACGGGGAGGAGATCATTCCGATTTACTACCCGCTTGATGTGAGCCAGGCTTATCTTCGTCACCAGCGACATCCGATCGTACATGGGACGACACTCGTCACGCGCAATCTGGTAAAGAGGGTCGGTGGTTTTTCAACCGCCATGCGGTTTGGTGGCGATAGTGAGTTTCTGCGGCGCGTTGGCTTTACGGCGCGCATCGTTAACTCAACTCGCTTTTGTTACTTTCAGCGGATGCGGGCGGGCTCTCTTACGCGCGATCCGGAAACGGGACTGGGTTCACCTGCGCGACTAGCCGTGATGGCCGATATCAGAGAATGGGTAGAAAGAAACAGGCCCGCACTGCTCGCCGGAGACTTCCAGTCAGTACGGCCTTACAAGGTGGGACCGCCGGTCGCACTCGAACATTTGCTCGGCCCGACGCTCAGTGAAATATCGGCGGCGTAAAAGATCCTCCGGCAGGTAGAAAAAATAGTTTTTCAGTTCTCGCTTGACGGCGCACGCGTGCTTCCTGCTGGTCGAAACCATCAGCTGCAAGCGAAATGACAGGTACTGGCCGGTAATGGCTGTCGACCAGCGACTCCACTGCTGATCGATCACTATCGAGACAGGTCACCAGCACTTCATACTCCTCAGCTCTCGGCGAGTACACAACTGACTCCAGGCGCGCGGCAAGATCTGCAATGTTCGAATCAGCCTCAACCACAACAGTACCTCGCAGAGTCTCGCTGGGTGCAGGAGTGAGAGCGCCCCAAAGTCTGCCGCGGTTTGCTTCGATCAATTCTCTGGAGTTGTTCTCATCGAGGAGCGTGCACATACGCTGGTAGTCGCCCTGCTTACAATGATTCGGCGGATGTGAGATATGAAACGACTTCAACTGCGTGTCGTACACGTAAGAGGCGCCGGCACGCTTGAGACGCGCGGCCAGGTCAAGATCTTCTTTGCCCCAGTAATCAAAGCGTTCGTCATTCCCGCCAACCGCAATCAGTAATCGTCGAGACACGCAAGCCAGCCCGGCGTGATCGGCAGTGGCGACGCGTTCGCGTTCGGCTGGAACGCCGTCATAGATGGTTTCGAGCTGTGTCTGCGATTGACCTTCGAGTTGCTCGAAAGGTAGATCCATCACGCGACCTCGCAAACAAAGCGGCTCCCTCGCGGCATCCATGGTTTTGAGAATGTAAGTAAGAGTTTCACCTGCCTGCGTGATCTCGGAGTTATTAAAGAAGACGTAATCGCCTCGTGCGAGACGAATTCCGATATTTTTCACACGCGCCGACGCGCCGTAGCTGCCGCCGTCCGGGCGGTACTGGCGCACGTAGAGCAACGTGCTGTTGGGATACGTTTTCCTGAGTTTGCCGACGACGTCGCGTGCGGAATAATCCGTCGAGTGGTCGTCGATAACGATCAATTCATACGCAAGATGGTGAAAGTCCTGCTGCAGAAAAGACGTCAACGTCCGTTCGAGCTCTCTCGTCTGATTAAAACAAGCGATCACGACTGAAATACGCGGTGTCATCAACATCTTCTCCCGGCCAATATCGGTTCAGGTAAGACTTTGCTCAAAAGTCCAAGATCAATCTTGGATCGGGTCAGTACAGGGAGCGGTGGCGACCTGGTCAGTGATCAGGATGCGATATTCGTAATGGTTCTTGACTCCCACGGTTTGACCAGGTCGCTACCGCTCCCTGTACTGACCCGATCCAAGTGCGATTTCTACTTTTGTGCAAAGCCGTTGAGGTACGCCGAAGGCGTTCACCAATTTGAGCCCAATACCTCCGATAAAGAGAGAATAAGGTGGCCCACTAAGTCATGCGTCACAGTTCATGGCCGGATCCCTTCGCAGGATCCACTTGGTGAGGAATGAAGATTTGCCTTCGTGTGCAATCATCAGAAACACAGACCACACGTACCAGCCGAGCACTTTGTGTGGCACGATGCGATACATCGCACGACGCAGCCGGTCGCGTTTGAAAAAAGTACTCATCGTCGCCATGAAGATCAGGTTGCCGATGACGTTCCAGCGGTTCGCGTGAAAGCCGTCTTCAAAGCGATTGAGATTGTGATTGGGAATCGGGCGGCGCAAAACCTTTTGCACGAACCAGAGTCGAACTTTTAGCGCGTGCTTCTTGTAGCGCATTGGCTTTTCCTGGCTGCGCACAAAGGTGGAGGTATCCACTTCCTCCAGATAGAAGGCGCCGTCTTTCACTCCCTGCTCGATCATAGGAATGACTTCCGGGTTTCTCACGGCCATCACTGACCACCCTTCGTCTTTGCGTGTGGTTAATTCTTTTAACCACGCGTCGCCGAGTGTGATGTCGGCAGTTTCGTTCATCAAATCGGAACAGATCATGCAGCGCTGGTTAGTGGTAAATGGCAGGCGCGCGAGAAAGTTGTAAATAACTGTGTGCTTGTCGGTCGTGGGGGTTTGAATGCGGACATTACCCGGCCACTTCCCATCGCGATAGTCAATGCGTGTGATCTGCGTGAGATCCTTAACGCCCCAATCACGAGCCTGATCGACAGTCGCCTTGAACCCGGAGCAATAACCGCAGATGATGCCGATCCGTAAAACGACGTTCGTGCGCAGCCGCGGAATGCGACGCTCCATCAATCTGAGCGCGCGCATGTGACAGCCGAGCAGGACGACCGCGTACTTCTCCTTTTTATTCATCAGTTGATCGAAGAGTTTACCGATCGGCATCGGGTAATATTTCGAGCCCCAGGCATCTTCGATCTCTGCGCGAGTCCGCGCGATCATGATGTCGTGTTCCAGCGGGTGCGACTTATTTGGGCCTACGAGCAAGGCGCCATTGATCTTGCCGGATTCAAGCAGATAGACGAGCAGTCCGGTGATGAGACCGCCGCTCGTTCCGCGCGATCGAATTCCGTCGTCGTTGGAGTAACCGATCCACGTCTTCATGACCGGACCCGCACACCATTCTTCGTAATCACGTTCGACGATGGGTTGTTTTTTCCAGAGAGAGGTGTCTTCGTGAACGCCGGAACAGATCTCCACACACAAGCTTTTGCAATGCTTTACGCAAGGTTCTTTTTCCAACACTCTGGGATAGAAACGCCAGTGTTCGTCTCGTTCGATAACAATGTTGTCGTGCGGGCACATGGCCACGCACGCACCGCATTGCGTACAAAGCTCGTTACGCACAACAGAATCAATGTTGAGCCATTCGGGATTAAGATGACAGTTTGTGTTCATTATGTGACGCCCTGGTTCGGATTTAGATCACTGACTTTATTGTCTACTGCTTGAGGTGCGGCCGTAGACGAGGCACGACTCTCCGAGGCGGTAGTAGCTTTCGAAACAACCTTCGCAACGGAATCCCGCATTTGCCGCTTGCAACATCACTTCATGTTCAAACTCGCTCAGAAACATCACGACCTTTGCTGTGCCAGGTCGCAAATTGAGCGCTGTATGCACGAGAGCATCGAAGAGGAACGAGAGGGAGTTTGTGGGTGAGCCGGCCGCGACCATCGGGTGACGGATCTTCCAGAGGGTGTGACCACTGCCATCTCCCAATCCGTAAATTGAAAGATGAGCTGCGGCCACAGTTTCACCATGCTGCTCAGCAACGTACCAACCAACGCCTGGAGCCTGACTTTGCACAGCGAGTCTTTCAACATAGTCTGCTGCGCGCGCGCTACCGAGAATGTTGTGACGATACGGGTAAGAGTAGGCAAGCTTGATGACGTTAGGCAGCAACTGGTCGACTGCAAAAAGCAGCGTGAACTCAGGCGCCTGCCATTGGACTAAGGTACTACCGTGATTGTTAGACTTCGCTGTTTCCATGATGTAAATCTCCGTGGTCTGACAGCTTGAGGTTGCTCGAGCTTAAATGTCAGTTTTGGCTAACTCGGGTTGGGAAGTCGGGTTACGCCCTATAACAACGTTCGCATTTAAGACAAACCGGATAAGCTTCCAGCCGGTTTGCAATGTGATCTTCGATAAAGTTTTTGTATGGGAGGGAGCTGAAAATTTCTGCCAGGGTCTGGGTGCGGAGGTTGCCTAGTTTAATTTCAGCATTGGAGTCAAAGCAGCATGGAATCACATAGAGGTCCCACGTAATTTGCAAAACCCGCTGGCGATATCCCCATACCACCGAACAGGGTATGTAATCTCCGGGCTTGTTGTAGTCGCGACCGCCGCCATAGTTATGCATGTCGCGCTCGCGAAGAACCTTGATATTGAGGCTATCAAGCCACTGACTGAACTGGGCGAGTCGGGTTTCAGTGATTCCCGGTTGTTTGATCGTGTCGTGTTTAGGAAAAGCACGCACTACTACATTCAATTTACCCGCTGAGTTGTGCTGGGCTTCGCAAAGTCGCTCTAGATTTTCGCGCGCTAAGTCGTATCGATCAGCGCCATGTGCCTCATGGTACGAGTCAGCGTCAAAACCGTAAAAGCTAACTTCAACGTGCCGCAGTCCGGCAGCAACGAGTTTGGAAAAATAATCATGCTCAACACGGACGCCGAGTGTTGAATAGAAGCGAGGTTCCGCGAGCGGCCAGCGTGAGCTGATTAGCGCAATTTTTTCAGGCAGGAATTTGTCCAGCAGCGGTTCGCCGAAACCATGAAGATCGACAAGACCTTCATGTGGCCCCACGCGATCGAGAATGAACGCGAGATCTTCGACCGGCATGATGCCCTTGTCGCGCGTCATCTCTTCTCGAGGACAGAAGAAACATCGATACGCACAGCGATTCGTGTTCTCGATTCTGACTTCAGAGAATTTCAGCGAGTGAGGCGTGAGCTTGTACGCCACTGATGCAGGTGATAATTGCATCGAGCACCCTTGATTCTTTTAAAACATTTCTACGACTGTTGAGTCCGGCTTCACACATATGTTGAGTCCGACTTCGCACATAAAAACTGAGGCTTATGGCAAAAGGCCATCACGCTATGACAGCATGACGGCGACAAGTAATCGAGTTCGTCAAGTATTCTACGCGCCCAGCAATGATTGTTAGACCACTGCAACGAGGTAAGGCGTAAGGTCGGGGACTTAACGATGGGGAGACATAAGATACGCCAAGCGTTCGCAAGTTACAAGAGAAACTTCACACACTCAAAGTTGCGTTGAAGAAAAATGTGCTATGATCCAATCACACTCTGAAGTAGGAGATATTGATTTGAAAAGTTTCCTCGTCTTCACGATCCTGATCGTCACCGCTTCGTCACTCGCACCCGCCCAGACAACAAACGACAAGGTGGCGCCCGGGACCAGTTTGCTAATGGAGATAACTAAGATCGAAGAGGAATGGCATAGCGCCTTAGCCAAGCATGATGCTGCTCTTTTAGATCGCATTCTGGCCGACGAATTTATTTCCGTCGGTGGTAATGGAAAGAGTCAGAACAAAACAGAAACCATTGCAAGTCTGAAAAAGAGCGAGGCAGTTTACGAATACTTCACTCCGTATGATCTGGACGTGCGCCAGTACGGTAACACCGTTGTCGTCGTCGGCCGATCAAAATCCAAAGGGCAATATCCCGGCGGAAATCAGTTCATGAGTGAGTATCGTTGGACGGATGTTTTTGTGAAGCGCGACGGTCGCTGGCAATGTGTGGCAGCACAAGTAACGCCCGTGCCGGTCGCGAAACCAAACTAGCGACCGAACAATCCCCCGAAGTCACTAGCAAGCAAACAATTCCCGACAATACAAACGTGATACCACGGGAGCGGCCCGTAGCATCGCTGGTGTAAAGCCGCACTCAGATTTTCTTACCTCCCAAGTTGTCCGCTTTCTCGAACTCCGGGTGAGCAAAGTTGAAAAGGTTGATCGTAAATGCCGATGACTTCGGACTTACGTCCGGAGTGAGCCGTGGTATCGCCGAAGCATTTGAGTCAGGCGTGGTGCGCTCCACTTCTGCCCTGCTCTGCATCGACGAAACCATTACGCAACTGAAGCAATGCAGATCGCTCTTTGAAGGTAAGGTTGGAGTTCATTTGCAGTTGATGGATGGCGCTCCTTGCGCCGGGGCATCAAGAGTTCCTTCGCTGACGGATGAAAAGGGCCTGTTTCACACGGCGCCGACTCCGGTGAATGGAATCGCGCTGGCGGAGGTGCGCGAGGAATGGCACGCACAAGTCGAGCGGCTGCTGAGCAATGATTTCGTGCCAACGCATCTCGACGCACATAACCACGTACATCTCGTGCCGGGAATTCTTGATGTCTATTGTGACCTTGCTTTGTATTACGGCTTGCCGGCGCGATCCGGCCCTCCACGCGTTGCTGCGAAGCTGAAGGAAAGAGGCGTACGTTGCGTCGACCACTGCGACATCCGCGGATTTGAAGGTTCCATAACTGCGGAAGTATTTCTCAAAAAGGTTGAGCACGCATTTGCCGAGTGTGGTGACGGAGTGGTCGAGATCATGTGTCATCCAGGATACGTTGATGCCTCACTCAAAGAAAAATCCGTCTATGTTGAAGAACGAAAACAAGAGCTCGACGTCCTTTGCTCCGCAGCAGTTCGTGAAGGTCTGGAGCAGCTGGGCGTGGCAGTTATAGGTAGGCTGCAATGACGAGTATGGTCAGGTTCATCTTGTTGGCACACGGCCGCTGCGGGTCAAGTCTGATAATGGAGAGTTTGGCGGAACATCCTGAAGTGCGCATAGGCGGCGAACTTTTTCACTGTGAGGAGGAGGCGCGGCGTCGCGCGTTCCGTACGCTGAATGGGACCGAGTCGGTTTTTCGACATGAATCGCGGCATTATCGCAACGGTACGAATGCAGCACAGTTTCTCGAACACGAGGTGTTCCATGAACGCCCCGGCATACGCGCGGTGGGCTTCAAGATGTTCTACGTACACGCCCGCAGTAATGAGAATGAAAAAGAGGCGTGGAATTATCTGCTCACTAACAACGACATCGGCGTCATACATCTCATTCGCACCAACATGCTCGAAAGTTACATCTCGCTTCGCATCGCTTCGATCACCGGAGAGTGGGAGCGTTTCAAAGATTCGTCCGCGCCGCGTGTGGAAGCGCCAACGCTGGAACTGGAGCCGAAAGTCTGTGAAGCGCACTTCAATCAGGAACTAGCCTGGCGCCAGTGGGCCAGAGAGAGCTTCCGCCGTCATCCGTTCCTGGAAATTGAGTACGACAAGGACGTGTGCACGCGGTTTCAAGCCGTCATGAAGGAGATTCAGACCTTTCTCGACGTTGCGCCCCGGCCCGCTCGCCAACTGCTCGAGAAACAATCGCGAAGATCTGCACGGGAAGCAATAGTTAACTTTGACGAGTTGAAGAACTACTTTCGGCACACGCTCTATGAAGAGTTTTTTGTCTGAGATCAGACACTAAAAGCAATGTGTGGAATCTGCGGAATCTGGGGTAGCACCGACAGCGATTTCGATTTGAGATCGATAACGCGAGCCATGGCTCACCGTGGCCCGGATGATCGTGGTGTGTACCAGGAGAGCGAGATCGCGCTGGCAATGACACGCCTTGCTATCATCGATCCGACTGCCGATGCTCACCAGCCAATGTCGAATCCTGATCGCACCATCTGGATTGTCTACAACGGCGAAGTTTATAACTTCAAGACCGAACGCGCCCTCCTCGAAGCTCATAATTATCGCTTTTCTTCCTTGTCTGATACGGAAGTCGTTCTGCGCATGTATGAGCACTACGGCGATGAGTTTCTGCGTCGGCTCAGAGGCATGTTTGCCCTCGCCATTTACGACAAACGTAAAGGACCAGGCCGAGAGCGTCTGCTCTTAGCTCGTGACTATTTCGGAATTAAGCCTTTGCTTTACACGCGACAGGGCAAGCGATTCATTTTCGCCTCCGAGCTGAAAGCAATGTTGGCCATCGAATCGCTGGAACGGAAAATCGATCCTGTTTCACTGCGCTTGTTGCTGCGGTACGGCCACGTTCCGCAACCGCGAACAATCCTGGACGGCGTCAGCATGCTGCCGCCATCTCACTATCTGGTTATCGAACGCGGTCGCGAAACTCTGCGGCGTTACTGGACGCTGCAGCTCGACGCTCGGCCAGGCTTATCCAAAAAGCCTTATGAAGAGATCGTGCCGGAAGTGGCGGCAGTACTTCAGGAGTCAGTGAAGCTGCATTTGGTTAGCGACGTACCTGTCGGCGCTTTTCTGAGTGGCGGTATCGACTCTTCGCTGCTGACTGCTTTGATAATGCAATTATCCGATCGTCCGGTTAAGACCTTCTCTGTCGGGTTTGGTGCTGAGGGTGCTGGGATAGATGAGAGTGATACCGCACGGCAAGTGGCGGCGCTGCTCGGTACAGAGCACACGAGCTTGCAGTTGGACGGTGAGATGGTGCGCGATCGCATTCGTCACATTGCGTCCAGTCTCGATCAGCCTTCAGTGGACGGAATCAACACCTACTTCGTTGCCCTCGCCGCCAGCCAGGCAGTGAAGGTCGCTATCTCAGGACTTGGTGGCGACGAGTTCTTCGCAGGCTACAGTTGGTTCATACAGATGCTGGTCAAGCGCAGCAGCGAGCAGTGTGAGCCCTGGAATACTTCCGCTAAATATTTGCTGGCGTGGATCGCTAACCGGCCCCTGCTCGACTCACTCGCGGTATCGCGTAACGGCGGCAACTTTTTGACTGATGCAAGAAACAACTGGGGGTTTGTCAACCAGTATCACAAATTCCTCCCCTGGGTTTTCGATCCGATCGAAACCACGCACTTGCTGCTGCCCGAGATCCGGCGGCGTGCGTGCATATCGCATTCGCCTGAGACTGATCAGAAACAATTCGATGAGTTATCCAATGGCTCGACTCTCGAACGTGTTACCGGTCTTTGCGTACGCGGGTACATGAGTAATCAACTGTTGCGCGACGTAGACGCGGTCTCGATGGCCCACTCGCTTGAAGTCAGAGTACCGTTTGTGGATCGGGTAGTTGCAGACACAGCGCTCTCTCTTCCCGATTATGCCAAGCTGAACGATGTGCCCCAACTCAAATCCCGAACGCATTCGTACAAAACGAGTGGCATCAAGCGCATTCTCATGGACATCGGCCGGCCTTTGTTGCCTAAGGATTTTGATCTCCAGCCGAAACGAGGTTTCCAGTTGCCGCTCGCGGCCTGGATGAAAGGCCCACTCGTCGACGTGTTGCATGAGACTCTTTCCCCAACCCGCATGCGTTCACGTCAGTTATTCGATCCTCAGAGAGTTGAGGCAGTCAAGCAGAATTTTTTTACGGATTCCAGAATGCACCCGCGCTCATGGGCCAAACTGTGGCTTTTGACAATGTTTGAGCTCTGGTGTCAGGAGGTTCTCGATAAACGTCCGCTTCGTCCAGCTTAATGTCCATGATTTACAAACCAACAATCGTTCTCGGAATCAACACTGCGCACGACGCTTCGTCCTGTTTGTTAATCGATGGTGAGTTGAAGGTCGCCGTTGCGGAAGAACGGCTGACGCGCAGGAAACATCAACAGGGTTACCCGCAGCTTGCTATTCAGTATTGCCTTGCCGCGATGGGCATTCCCGACATTCATGCGGTTGATTGCATTGTCATCAACGAGTACGAGCAAACTGACATTTCGCTTTTCCTGCAACAACATCACTACAAAGGGAAGGTGATTTGTAACCCTTCGCATCATCTCCTGCACGCTTACTACGCGTGGATCGCCTCAGGCTTTGACGATACCGCGATTCTGATCGTTGATGGCAGCGGTTACAGCTATGGTGAATACAAGCGACGCGGCAGTCCTCTATTAGGAGAACCTCCCTGCTTTAACGAAATGGAAGAAGCGGAGTCGCTGTTCCTCGTCCGCGACGGGAAGATTCAATTGATCGACAAGCGATGGGGCTTGTGGGAAGCGAGCAGGCCGTTCTTTCGGTTTCCGAGTTTGGGTCACATGTATTCGGCCGCTTCACAATACATCTTCGGAGACTGGGTCCACGCCGGCAAAACGATGGGACTGGCCCCTTATGGTGACCCTTCGGCTCTTGCGGCCCGGATAATTAACTACCTGCCGTCAGGCTGGGAGATGGATACCACCTGGGTCACTGAACTGCCGTCGCGAAGTGCGCTGCCCGCGCACGAAGACAAATTATGTTGCGACGTCGCGGCGAAGGTTCAATACGAACTCGAGATTGCGATGCTCCAGTTGGCGGAGAATCTTTACGAGCGCACGCACTCGAAAAATTTGTGCATCTCGGGCGGCGTGGCGCTTAACAGCGTCACCAACGGGCGAATCCTGCGCGAAGGTCCATTTGAAAATCTGTTTGTCACTCCCGCCGCAAACGATTCCGGCATAGCCATCGGCGCCGCACTCTATGGTCATCACCAACTGACTAACGACGTGCCGGCATGGAATTACTCAAACGACTTTCACGGGCGCCGCTATTCGCAAGCTGAAATCCTGTCTCTTCTGCAAGGCAATCCACTGGTTAAGTCTGAAAGTGTGGACGACTGCGCGTTACAAGCCGCACGCGATATCGCGAGTGGCAAGATCATCGGCTGGTTTGAAGGCGGCAGCGAGTTTGGGCCAAGAGCTCTCGGACATCGCAGTATTCTTTGTGATGCACAAGGCAAGCACATGAAGGACCAACTAAACGCGACGGTGAAGTTTCGCGAACCGTTTCGTCCTTACGCGGCTTCCATTTTGTCTGAATACAGTAAGGACTTTTTCGATTTGGACGTGCCGAGTCCTTACATGCTCATCGTGACTGACGTCCGGCCTGACAAACTCGCGGTAATTCCAAGCGTCTGCCACGTTGATAACACCTGTCGCGTCCAGGTGGTCCCGCCTGACTTTGATGGAGATTACCGCAAGCTCATCGAGCACTTCATGGAATTAACCGGCGTGCCGCTCGTGCTCGACACGTCCTTTAACATTCGTGGAGAGCCGATAGTCGAAACTCCGCGCGATGCCCTGCGCTGTTTTCTCGGCACAAATCTCGACGTGCTTTACCTGCAGAACTATCGCGTGACCAAAACGACGATCAGTGAGCACGGAAATTTCAAATCGTTGCGGCCTTTCCTGAACGAAGAGCTTTCGATGGGAAACTCGCTGGAGGTAGCGAACGGGAGATGGGTCTCGGAAAGTACCTATGTGCAAGCCCGGACCGGCTACAAATCCCCGATCGAAAAGCACGAAGCTGAGATTCTTCGGCTCATCGATGGTGAAAGATCCATTGCCGAAATCAACGATCTGCTAAAGCCGGCGCTGGCCGACGAAGATTTGCGGCGACGTTTCACAAACTTTCAACGGCGCGGCTTCATCAGCTTCCTGAACTCTGAGGACCGGCGATGAATCTCGAGGTGTTTCTGGAACAGCCGCAGTGTTTGACGAACTGGCCTTCGGCGCCGGCGGAGAACGTCGGCACGACGGCGGCGTTAAAAGCGGGCGAGGTTCCACCGCTGAACAGGAAATCCTCGGTGCTCGCATTGATACCTCACTACCGTTGTGAGGAGTGGCTCGAATTCAGCATTCAATCGCTGGTCGCGCAGACGCATCCGCTGGACGGCATTGTGGTCATTGATGATTGCTCGAGCGTTCCTCCGTTGAAGATTGTTGAAAAGTTTCCGGGAGTTACGCTGCTGACGGCGGCAGAGAGAGTTGGGCCTTACTGTTTGAAACAGGAGGTCATTAATTCGACTAACTACGACGCTTATCTTTTGCAGGATGCCGACGATTGGTCCGCCAACACAAGACTCGAATTGCTTTTGGCCGAGGCCGAGCGCACTGGCGCTGACGTTGTAGGTAGTCAGGAGATACGCATTTACTGTGAGCGAAATCAAGTGAAAGCGATCGAGTATCCGGCTGACGTCAACGCAGCCCTCGCTCCGGGGCAGCCTGGTTGCGATGCGCTGTTGCATCCCACCTGTCTTCTTTCACGCGCGATCCTAATGCGACTCGGCGGCTTTGCTACAGGTTTGCGCTTCGGCGCGGACGCTGAGTTTCTGCTGCGTGCAACGTACGCGGCGCGCATGGTGAACATCCCCTACTACTCTTATTTCCGGCGCCGAAGACCGGAATCGTTGACCATGGCTGAATCGACCGGCATTCGTTCTCCAGCACGGCGCGAGTTGAGCGCCGCTCTGGATGCGCGAGGAAAGGCAAATGAGATCGCGTTTTTAACCGGCAAGGCGCCGGATCTCAGGCCGCATCCGATGGCCAGCCCGGTGAAATTGATTCACCTCGCTGGTCCACAATTAAGGCAAGCATGAGCAGCAGCATCGCAATTGTGGGCGAGGCCGCCCCCGAAGTGAGCGTTGATCTCAAGCGCTTACAGTTTCGCCGCCAATTTCTGCTGGGCGGGGAACGCTTTGCGCCCAATGAATACTGGTCCGCGATTCAACTCCGCCGGGACCTGCACTTGTCTGTTCACAAAGATCTCACAGTTTTTTCGGCAGCGCACGAACCAATCACTGTGACGCTCCTGGGACATGCGATTGATCCTTTGCACCCCGACCGCACCGAACCCGACATACTTCAATCTTTGATTGCAGAAGCGGAGGATCTTAAATCGATTATTGATTCAGCGGCGCCGCTTGTCGGCCGGTGGATAATCATCGTTCAGGATGACGAGGGAACGTATTTGTTTACCGATCCGTGCAGTTTCCGTTCGGTCTACTACTACTCAGACGGTAAAAACGTTTGGTGCGCCTCACAGCCGGAACTAATCAGAACGAAGTGCGAACTATCTCTGAACACGGACGACACTCTCGGATCCTTTTTGACAGACCTGCGACATCTGCGAATGGAGTCGGCGTGGATAGGTTCCAGTACGATTTATGAGAACTGCTTTCACCTCATGCCAAATCACTTCGTGAATGTGGAGAGGGGCCAACAAACTCGTTTCTATCCCACCGGTCCAATTAAGGAAAAAAAGCTGGCTGATGTCATTGAATTAAGTTGCGCCATCCTCCAGGGCACGCTGACTGCTCTGGTCGCGAGATATGGCGTGATGGTCGCCCTCACATCAGGATGGGATAGCCGCGTGCTGCTGGCAGCTTCAAGACATGTGCGAGACGAGCTCGAGTATTTCGTATATAGCCAGAGCAACGTTCAAGAGGACCATCCGGACATCTGGTTGCCCCGCCGCCTCGCAAAGAGTCTCGGGCTTAATTTTAATGTGAAGCAATCTCCCGATGAGTTACCGGGATGGTTTGTTTGCCTTCTTTCTCAGAATGTCACGTGTGCTCGAATTCTGCCGAAGACCGGACCGATATACGACAAGCTTGTTAACGGTGAAACTCGTATTACTGTGAATGGTAATGGAAGCGAGATCTGCCGAAATTTTTTCGACAAGTTCTGCAACCGAAACGTTGAAGTGGTTTCCGCAAAAGAGCTCGCAGCCCGCATGTTTGGTGAGGAAAAAGCGTCGCCTTTGTTTGTTATCAAGGAATTTCAAAAGTGGAAAGACGGATTCAATTACCAGCCTGCCGAGAATTTCAACATATTTGATTTTCTTTATTGGGAGCAAAGACTGGGAAACTGGGGCGCACAATATCCGGCTGAGCAGGACATCGCCGTGGAGGAGATTAGCCCTTTCAATTGTCGCCTGTTGTTTGAAACTTTATCGGCAGCGCCCCGGCGCTTGCGTGCGGCACCCGATTACCGGCTGTATCAGGACATGATGCGGCAGATGTGGCCCGAGGTCTTATCGTTTCCAATCAATCCTAAAACAAAAGATGCTGAATGACGCTCTTCAAATCTATCCCGAAATAGACTTTGCGCCCGATTGTCCCGTAGACGGAACGCCGCTTCATATCGAGAGCACGGCGATTCCGGGCATGCGCAGTCTGGTCGAGGGCGTCTGTCCAAGCTGCGACTCACCTTATTACGTTGACCTGCCTGTCAGTCATGCGTTGTGGAACAGAGTGACTTTGAACCCAAAAACACAGGAGCTCTACAACAGTCGTGAACCGAACTGGATTACCAGGGCGTTGCTGAAAGGATTTTTGAATCAGGACCAGCGGGAGATAATCCCTGTCGTTCACAAATTCCGTGACGCTGAACGCATCGTGATTCTCAACTGTCTTGATTACGTCTACGGTCATGCCCTACTAAAACTGCTGAATGCACAAAGGCACATCGATAATTCTCCCGAAGTTGGATGTTGTGTGCTGGTGTCTCCGGAGCTGAGCGATCTCGTGCCGGATGGCGTCGCTGAGATTTGGGAGTTTCCAGTGCTGGTTGGTGAGTATTGGAAGTGGTACCCGTCACTGCAAAGATGGGTTAACGCACAATTGAGAGAACGAAAAGAATGTTTTCTCAGCTTCGCCTATTCCCATCCTTCTAATAACGTTTTTGATCTGCGTCGCTATGTACGAAATCTGCCGGACGTGTCGGCAGAATTGAAGGGTCACAGTCCGGTGATCATGTTTTGTCATCGGGAGGATCGATTATGGGGACGCACGTTGGCGGAACAGCAGCAGCATTTGCAAAAGTTGCTTGACCAGTTGAGCGACGTCTTTCCTGAACTGGCTTTCATTCTGCTTGGCTTTGGCCGCGAAACAAAATTACACGCGCAACGCGCGAAGCTCATCGATGTAAGGGTAGACAGGTTTGAGAAACAGATGGCTCGCAAGTGGCTGGCTTACATGCAAAATACCGATTGTTGTATCGGTGTGATGGGTTCGAACATGTTGCTGCCGTCCGGCCTTGCAAAGTCGACAGTCGATTTGGTGCAACGTACGCGCTCGCTCAATTTTTTTCAGGACGTTCTTTTTACAAATTGCAACGAAGACGTGCGGCTGGCGTTTCTGAAATACCGCTTCGTCTTCGGAAATGCGAGGCTCAGTGATGTGAAGGTGGCGCAGGTGATAGATGCCGTAGCGAGCATCTTCGCACACAGCGAGCGCAGCACTTTCTGGTTTAGAATCGGCGAGGAAGATAGCGTTGAATTTCGAAAAGCGGCTCCCAACGTGCAAGCTCAGGCGCTTGCATACCTGCGAGCCGAAAGAGCGAAAGAGCACAATTTAGGGAACTACCGCGCGGATGAGTTTCTTGACCCTGCAAATGGGCTTTTGTAACATACGCGCGTTACTCTCTTTACTTATTTAACTAATAAACAGAAAACAAGAAGCCAGGGGGGACTCACCACGTGGACTTCATCGTATTAGTACTCGCATCGCTCCTCCCGATCGTGATGCACAGTACATTCGCACCGAACCAATCAACCATCACGGCAACATTTGCCTATGGTGAAGTTGTCGAGATCAAACAAGACGCCGGTCAGATCCTGATCAAAACCAAAGAAGGAAACGTGACGGCGTTATTTGATCAACAGACTGAGTTCAAAAGAGTTAAGCCTGGTGCAGAGTCACTTAGCGCAGCCGAGCCGATCAAGTTAACGGATATCAGCGTCGGCGACATCCTCATGGCTCGCGGAAAAGTTTCCGAAGATAAGAAATCAGTGGTCGCCCGACAGCTTATCGTCATGAATAAGGTCGCCATTGCCGAGAAGCAAAATCGCGAGCGCGAGCAGTGGCGGGCCAACAGTCTGGCGGGACGCGTCGCCTCGGTCAATTATCAAAACAGGGAAGTGGTCTTGAATCTGCGCACTGCTACCGGCGAGCAACCCGTAACGATCAACGTGCCTGACGCAGCCGTCGTCCGGCGTTATGCGGACAACTCAGTTAGATTTGCCGATGCAGTACCGATCACTTTGCAGGACATAAAAACCGGGGACCAGTTACGCGTTCTCGGCGAAAAGAACGGCACCGGGTTTGTCGCTCGGCAAGTGGTTTCCGGCTCGTTTCGAATCTTGGGTGGTCCAATCGTCCAGGTTAATTCTGATCGTTCGGAGATTGTGATCAATGACGTGGTCACACAAAAGCCGGTGACCGTGGAAATCAAATCCCACTCAACGCTGCGCAATGTTCCACCTGAGCTGGTAGCGTCGCTCGCACAGAAAAAGACTCAGAGCAACGGTGCAGCACAATCGAACACTGATCTCATCGAGATCTTCGACACCCTTCCCCCCATCACCATTAGCGAGCTGAAAAGTGGTCGCATGTTACTCATCTCGAGCACGACGACTACTGATCCTTCGCGTGTTACTGCTGTCCTGCTTGCGGCAGGACTTGATCCGCTCTTCAGTCGCCCGCAAGCGCCGGGGCAACGCACGATTGTCGGCGCAGTCGGTCTACCGAATGGTGTGTTCGATGGTTTTATCGGGAATCCGTAGTGTGACGAGGAGCTGAGATGGTGTTCTCAAAAAGTTTTTTCTGTTTGTGCCTCACTTTAGCCGTCCTTCTGCTCTCCGTTGGCTTCGCAGCGGCGCAGCAGTCCAACGGCAGTTTGCGCGGACGTGTTGTCGATCAGCTTGATGCATCGATCGTGAATGCTACGGTGACCGTGGTTGGCGTTGAGGACGAAAAAAGTGTGGTTACAAATAACCAGGGTGAATATCTCATCGCGGGAATAAAACCCGGGACGTATGTGGTGCGGAGCACAGCGCCGGGATTTGCGCAGTTTGAAAAAACAGATGTGGAAATCAGCGCGGGCCGTTCGCAGCAACTCGATATCAAGCTCGCCATCACAGTAAAAGAGAACGTAAACGTCGGCTCTCAAACTGCCGGCTCGCTTAGTACGGAGAACAATGCCGGGGCTGTGATACTGAACCGTTCGGATCTGGAGGCACTGCCGGAGGATCCGGACGATCTCGCGGCTGCGTTGCGCGCCATGGCTGGACCGGTAGCCGGCCCGAGTGGCACACAGTTCACAGTAGACGGTTTTACCAACACTGGCCAGCCTTTGCCCTCGAGGGAAACGATTCGTGAAGTCCGTATAAATCAGAATCCGTTTTCGGCGGAAAACGATAGGTTAGGTTTCGGATTGGTCCAGATCTTTACGAGGCCCGGAACGGACAAATTGCACGGAGACGGTGCTTTCAATTTTTCCGACGAGAGTTTGAACTCACGCAATCCGTTTGCATCGACGCGCGCGCCTTTTCAATCCCGGGTCTACAGCGCCACTGTAAGTGGACCACTGGCTGCAAAGAAAGCATCCTTTTTCTTTTTCTTTAATCGCCGGGAATTCGATGAAAACGCATTCGTCAATGCGACTGTGCTCGACCCTGCTTTCAATATAACAAGCTTTCGCGACACTGTTCTGACACCGCAAAGTCGGATGTCATTTCAGCCGCGCATTGACTACCAGTTGAATCCCAATCACACGCTGGTGGTGCGCTATTCCTACTTCAATTCGAAGTCGGATAATTTCGGCGTCGGTGGGTTTTCACTTCCGGAACGTGCCTACAACGTCAGGATGACGATTCAAACTCTCCAAATTAGCGAGACTGCCGTTATCAATAAAACGTCAGTTAACGAATTTCGCTTCCAATATATTCCGGAGACGAGGGACGACTTCGGCGATAACTCGATTCCAACCATTAACGTTCTCAGTGCTTTCATTAGCGGCGCTCCAGCAGTTGGTCCATCAAGCAATCCCGAACGGCGTTTGTGGTTCCAGGATAATGTTACGTGGATTGCAGGCAATCACACATTCCGCTCAGGTGTGCGCGTTCGCCACTCAACCATCACAGATATCTCACCGAACAACTTCGGCGGAACTTACACATTCGCCGGCGGACCTGGACCGCAATTGGATGCGTTCAATCAACCGGTTTTAGATCCGCAGGGAAATCCCGCAATCGTGCCGCTGTCGAGTATCGAACGTTATCGACGCACGCTTGTCTTTCAAGCTCAGGGATTATCACCGGCAGAGATTCGCGCACTCGGCGGCGGCGCCTCACAATTTTCACTCGCCGCGGGGGATCCGGAAGCGCGCGCAAAGCAGATCGACTTCGGCGCCTTCATACAGGACGACTGGCGATTACGGCCGTCTCTGACTATCAGCCTGGGGATGCGTTACGACATTCAGACGAATGCGCGGAAGACGCTTAACCTCGGTCCTCGAGTTGCTTTTGCATGGTCTCCAAGCTTGAAAGGCAATCAACCACCGAAGACTGTGTTGCGCGGCGGCTTCGGCATATTTTACGATCGCTTCAACGAGGGTTTGGTAATTGATACCAACCGTTTCAACGGAGTCACCCAGCAGCAATTTGTAACTTCAAATCCCTTAATTCTAAACCTCTTTCCCTTAGTTCCTGATGCAGAAAGTCTGGAGGCTGTTTCTCTTCCGCAGACGATCCTGCGTCGTGAATCGGATCTACGACTCCCTTACACAATCCAGGGCGCCTTCAGCGTCGAGCGGCAGTTACCGTTCAGAACTACGGCCACTGTCAACTTCGTGAGCACACGAATATTGCATCTCCTGCGTTCGAGAAACATCAACGCGCCTGTGCCGGGAACGTTCGTGCCGGGAGTGCCGGCAAGTGGTGTACGGCCCTTCGGAAATATTGGCAACATCTTCGAGTATGAATCGAGCGGCCGCCTCAATCAGAACCAGCTCATCTTCAGTATCAACAATCGTTTCAGCAACAAAATGTCTTTCAGCGCAGGCTACACGCTGAACAAAGCGCGCGGCGACACCGATGGGGTAGGAACGTTTCCCGCCAGCAGTTACGATCTGACCACCGAATATGGCAACTCCGCTTTCGACGTGCGTCATTTCTTTTTTATGACCGGTAACTTCGAAACGTTTTACGGTGTGCGCTTGAATTCCTTAATCGTTGCCTTCTCAGGTAACCCGTTCAATATTACTACCGGAGTCGATTCGAACGGGGATCAGCTTTTCACTGAGCGTCCGGCATTGGCTACAGATCTGAATAAGCCCGGAGTGGTGATCACGAAGTACGGTGCTTTCGATCTGAATCCGGGGCTGGGACAAACAATCATCCCGCGTAACTTCGGTCGAGGACCCAATTTCTTCACGATTTTGCTCACCGTTAGCAAGGTCTTCAAATTTGGAACAGTCGGTGGATCAGCAGCGACTGCGCAGGCCAATGCTCCGAGACCTTCGGCAAATGCGAGCACCGAAAAGAAATATTCATTGACCTTATCTCTACGCGCCCTGAATCTCTTGAATCGAGCAAATCTGGCGAACCCCGTAGGTGATCTCAGTTCACCTTTCTTTGGACAGTCGACGGCCACTGCCGGAGGGTTTGGGTTCAATGCGAATGTGCCGTCAGTTGGTAACCGGCGTATCGAAGCTCAGATCCGCTTTAGTTTTTAGCGGAGCGCGTTTGCGATCTTCACGTACTCACGCGCGCTTTGCTCGAGAGTGAAGTTCTCGAGGATATACTCTCGCGGCGCAAACCGTTTCCTGCCCAGCGCATCTAGAAACTCTTCCAGACGTTCGTGAAAATCGTCTATACCTTTGAACTTCACCCCACAGCGATCATCCCAGTCCGGCACGGACGATACGGGTGAGAAACGCACCTTATGAGGATAATAAGCAGGATGTTTCCAAAAGCCTCCGGGCTCCCACGCCAGCACCGGAACGTCAGCGGAGTGAGCCTGTAAACGAGCTAATCCCTGAGTCTCATGTGCGGAAAGAAATATCGCGGCTTTGGTTTTTTTCAGCAACGCGCGAAACCGTGTCTCCCGGTAAAACCCGTATTGTAGAACGACTATCTTGAGTCCACGTCTTTGCAACTCCTTGAGGATTGGACTCAGTAGTTCCTTTCGGTGATGTTCATCATTTTTCTTCAACTTGTCATAAAGAATGATGTCGATCGGTTTGTTTTTGCGCGCGCCCGGCGTCCAGAGACTGGTATCGACACCTCCACGCCAGAGAACGATCAAAGGTCCCCATGCCGGTTCACACATCTTTCTAAACCATTCACTCGCAATGAGGATCCTTTTTATAGGCAGACGTTCAAGGAGATCCGGATCTTCTAACGGATGATCGTAAACGTTGGGACCGTAAAGAATCGGATTCTTCCACGGCAGTTTATTCAATACGTTTTCCTTGCCGAGAATGCAGGCGAGTTCTTCGGGGTGCTGTTTGATATAGTCGTAATCATTCCGGCGATAGGAAACTCCGATCTGGTCCAACCCCTTGCAGAGGTTCACAAAAATACGCATTTGCCCTGCCGGCGCGAGGCCGCGTTTCACGATTCGGTTCAAGCGTTGCAGATATCGATCGTACGGAAACCGCGAGTCACGTTTTGGAGGTTGCTCGTAAAATAGATTTAGAGGCTGCATTGACTTATGGGTTTAAGGAAGCTGTGAGGAATTCTAACAAGTCTCGACAAGCGCCTAAAGGTGAAAATTCCGCTTGTTAACTTGCGAAGCAGGCTATCAATTGTTTCAACACTCATGACTGTCGAACTTGTTCGTAACCATAATATTGACAACTCTTGCCGACCGGTGCTAACACTCGCACAATTTTGACCACGTGTTCCCGCTTGGGTTACTCACATGTGAAAGACACTTTCCAAACTTCATTCTGCTCGTTTCTCAGGAGGCTAAACATGACTTCACATAGTTCTATCTCACGTCTGCTTTTGGTGCTTCTCACCGTGGTGGTTTCAAATTCCATTACCCACGCCCAAACGCTCAAGTTTGCCTGGCCGGACGGCGCATCCGCGAAAGTGCAGGCCCGTTCCCA
This sequence comes from Pyrinomonadaceae bacterium, assembly GCA_035251975.1. Taxonomy (GTDB): domain Bacteria; phylum Acidobacteriota; class Blastocatellia; order Pyrinomonadales; family Pyrinomonadaceae; genus PSRF01. Next base: position 35,479 of record DATFDT010000246.1, read on the forward strand.
GGGACGCAGGACGACCCAGAACAACACACGCAACTGGGATATGACGTCTGACTTTACAATGGGCGTCCAAAGGACTGCCGATCGCGTTGTTATCTCGCGTGAAGGTTTCAGCGGTTGGAAAGGCACTTTCCCGCCATCTTTGAGCGGCGGGCCAGAACGTTTCGTCGACATGATTCCTGTAACCATCGTGTCTACCGATGGGATGTTTATAGGAATCGAAGGACAGGAGACTGCTCGAAAACAAATGACCCATGCGCTGGAGCAATCAGGAACGCTGCATCCAGCGATACAAGCCGCACTACCATCGCTCACATCAGATGCTTCTTTTGAAGCTATGGCCGCCGCTACCTGGGCCGCCCTGGTTGGCTTCTGGAGGGACGTTGAACTTGATCCCGCCCGGCGTTATGCGATACGTGACGTCGTCCCACTTCCCCACCTTGGCAGCGTGAAGTTAGACGCCGCCGGCACGATTCGCTTTATAAAAGAAACTGGCTGCGCGCTTGGCCCAGACGATCGACGTTGTGTCGAACTCCTGGCGGAAATCGCCACTGATCAGGAACAGGCAAACAAACTTCTTAAGTCGATGCTTCAAAAAGCAGGTGCAAACGATCCCAGGGTGACGGGTTTCGAGCAGCGATTCAAACTCAGTATCGTTGTCGACAAGAGCACCATGCTGCCCCGACAACTAACGATGACCCGACTTCAAAGTGTCGAGTTTGAGTCATCCAATCAGAGTTTTTCGGAAGAGGTCACAAAAACCATGAACTTCGCGTGGGTCCTCAGGCAGTAGTGGTGATGGATCACTCCCGCACTGGACCACAATTCACAATATTTCAACCAGGCTTCGTACTGCTCTGCTCACTGACCGGCGCTGCACTGGTCGGGCTTTACCTCTATCGTTATGAACATGTTAGAGCAAATATTCTCGATCCCGGAGGCACGTTCTGGTATTTCGTGCCGTTGATGGTCCCGTGTTTCGCCTTCATGATCGAGCGCGTCCAACATGTGCGGCAGGCTAACTTCTTTCAACATGGAGTTGATTTCCTGGTGTTTGGATTAGCGGTCGGGAGAATAACGGGAGACGATATCCGGTATGTATCGGGTCATACTCTATTGCTCAGTTATATGTTGGTGAGCTCGAGATCTAACATCGTTCGTATTGCAGCAATACTGGTCCTGGGCCAGACGTTGTTCTTGAAGTATTACGTCTGGGGTGATTTCGTGACTTCCAATGTGGGGCTGCTGTTGGGTACTGCTCTGGCTTTGATCGTCTGGTGGGTTTCGAGACGGTTGACTCACAGCTCGAACCACAGCAGATAAACAATTGTTTTTAGGGACATGGCAAAGGCTTTGCACAAAAAGTTCTTGTTCTGGGATTTCTCTGTGCAACCTCTGTGTCCTCTGTGTCCTCTGCGGTGTTGTTTTGCTCGGAATTTATCAACCACAGAGACACAGAGGACACTGAGGTTGCACAGAGAAGAGCGCGATCGAGACTTCTTGTGCAAAGCCACATGGCGATGTTTGTAAGGCAGAAATGATCTACTGGTTTGGATCAAATGATCTATTAAATTGGACCAAGTGATCACGCCTGATTAGAAACGCTCTCAGTCTAAATTTTTTAACTTGACGAACAAAAATATTCGTCATAGATTCAGCCCCTCCCGAAAGTTCGGTTAATCCTCCCTCTCCACAAACAAGAGCATTTCTTACGGAAAGAACCTCTTGACGTCAGAGCACCAAAGAGTGTCTCCCCCTTACAAACCCAACTAACAACATAGGAGAATACACATGGACCAAAATCCCCCACTTCACGAACAGAGTCAAACAGCAGATTACGCGTGCGACACAAGCAACAAACTAGCCAGCCCATCTACTGTGGCAAAGAATCAACTCGTATCCCAGGAATTACCCTTCAATACGCCCTCAGATCATAAGGACTACGCTGATGCGTTGAATGGCTATAAGTGCACCTTTAACGGTGAGAATAGGATTCCGGTTTGTGCGCCTAGTCCCAATCCCTACAATGTCAGGATCAATAAAGTTGGAACTCAATTTCCGATTTGGGATTTGGGGCACTATTCGTTTTTAACACCTCCGGTGCAAGAGAAGCCGGGACCTGACACGGTCAATCCGAGTTTATGGCGTCAAGCGAAACTCAACATGCACAACGGATTGTTCGAAGTTGCGACAGGCAGTCTCAGCCAGGGAGTCAGAGGTATTTATCAGGTGCGTGCGTTCGATCTTTCAAACATGACGATTGTCGAGTGTAATTCCAGCCTTATCGTCATAGACCCACTCATCTCAGCCGAATGCGCTTCCGCAGCGTTGAGTCTTTATCGCTCCCACAGGAACAATAACTGGCCTGTAAAAACTGTCATCTATACCCATAGCCACATTGATCATTACGGCGGTGTGAATGGTGTAGTGGACGAGCGGGATGTCGCCGCTGGACTGGTCAAGATCTATGCGCCCTCCGGCTTCCTCGATCATGCAATCAGCGAGAACGCTTTTGCAGGAAATGCGATGGGTCGCAGAGCTGGCTACATGTATGGGACGTTTCTGCCCAAGAACGTGTTTGGCCACCTCGATGGCGGTTTAGGAAAAGGCACCTCGATAGGCACTACCGGCCTGATTGCGCCGACGGACGAAATTCAAGACACTCTCACCCCGCCAATTAATCGTGACGGGGTGAATATTGTTTTCATGTTGGCACAGGATACAGAGGCGCCGGCAGAAATGCTGTTTCATTTCCCACAGTTCAACGCGTTGTGCGCCGCCGAAGATATGACGCACAACTTGCACAATCTGTATTCAATCCGCGGCTCGCAGGTTCGTAATGCGATGGCCTGGTGGAAGGTCATCAATGAAGTAATAAAGCTTTGGGGGAACACCACCAATGTCATTTTTGCCCAGCACCATTGGCCAATGTGGAGGATTCCAGGTCAGGATAATCTTAGGGCTTACCTCAAAAGCCAGCGCGACCTCTACAAATACATTCTCGACCAATCGCTGCGCTTGTTGAACCACGGGCGGACGATGGTCGAACTGGCTGAGATAATCAAACTGCCAGTGAGTCTATCTGAGAAATGGTATAACCGTGGTTACTACGGTACGCTCAATCATGACTCGAAGGCGGTTTACCAGCGATACATGGGCTGGTACGACGCCAACCCCTCCAACCTACATCCGCACCCGCCTGTGCAGGGATCGAGGAAGTATGTCGAGTACATGAATGGCGCAGCTAATGTGCTCGCGAGGGCGAAGATCGATTTTGACGCGGGTGATTATCGCTGGGTAGCAGAAGTGCTCAATCATGTGGTCTTTGCTGATCCTGAAAGTAATGAGGTACACCCAACTAACCCCGTGTTGGCTGAGGCAAAATGTTTACTGGCAAACGCGCTGGAGCAAATGGGTTACCAGGCCGAGTCTGGACCATGGCGTAATGCATACTTGACGGGTGCTTTCGAGCTGCGAAACGGGACAGAACTGGTGCCAAAGCATGCGCAACTCAACCCGAGCGTAGTACACGCCATGACTCTTGATCAATACTTTGATTATATGGGCCTGCGATTCAATGCCCCGAACGCAGAGGCAGCGCAGCTTCCTGCCACTACGATAAACTGGCTCGTTTTTAGTGTTAGTGGTGGTACTACCATTACCTCTTATTACCAGATGGAGTTAATGGACTACACGCTGCCTTATACCAGCTATAAGACTCCGAATGAGCTGCCTCCGGCAGACATTCAAGTCAAGCTCAATCGCAATGAGCTTGATAACCTTGCGACTACACTCACGCCGAGTGAGGATTTTCTGAAAGGGGTCGCAGAGAAGAGAATCTCGGTGGCGCCGGAGTCGGCGACACAGCAAATGGCCGACATATTTGCGATGATCGATGTTTTCCCGGCGAATTTCAATATCGTCACTCCCGGACAGGAGCAGGATTTACCATAAAACTCTTCCTGGGTTTCGTACTCAAGGAGGCGCTTGTGACACAGGCGCCTCCTTCACCTTTAACCCCAATCCTTGAATCGTGTCGCTCGCTTCGCGAGCTTTGTTCAATCAAGCGGATTCAGTTTGTTCGTTTTGAAACTCGTAACTATCACCACTTAGCTCTGGTGAGGGTTTCAACGTATTAGATGGCTTTCTTGCTGCTTTCAGGCTTGCCCTTTTAGCTGAGCGGTATTCGATTTCATCAAACACTGTCACTAACAGCTTGGATATTTCGAAAACGAAACTGTCTACAATTCCTAACGACACGCGATATACCACTCCTCATCGAACACCGACACATTAACAACCTGCGCCCAATAGTTCTTTCGCCTACTTGTCACGACCCTTTGTTTCTTGCGCTGCATGATGCGCAAAAACTCACACTCCGCCGCAACTTTGCGAAGCACGATCTCGGTGATCTCGAAAATGCGCTGAGCGATCTGAACCAGGCGATTTTGATCAACCCCAAAGGCGTCGCAGCTTACTTCCACCGTGGCTACGTTTTCATCGCGAAGAAGAATTTCGCGGAAGCGATTGCTGACTTCAATCATTGCCTTGAACTTGAGCCACAAAATGCCTGGGCACAGCAAGGACGAGGAACGGCCTTGATGAAACAAGGTCATCTCGAGCTGGCGTTGAGAGATTTTGATACGGCTATCGAACTCGATCCCGGTATTGGAGAGGCGCACGTGAACCGCGGCTTGATACTCATCCTTTTCGGGAGCGAAACAGAAGCAGTTCGGGATCTAAAGAGGAGAATGGAGCTAAAACCAGAAGTGAAAGCCGAGATTAAAAGACGAGCTGAGCTTGCAAAGAAACTAATTCGCGACCAGACAGCAGTTGCTAAGCAATAACGTCACCGTATAGTCACAGTCAGTACCACCCGCTAGTGCCATCCGACGTTATTCAATCAACGCCGCCAGCTTTCGTGGGGCGGTTGATTGAAAGGCCCGTTGCGCAAGCTCAGTCACAACTTCCCAGTCGACCTCATCCAGATCCAGGCGAATCCCGACCCAACCCTTTGCGCCGAGGTATGCCGGCACGAAGAATGTTTCCGCATCGCTTCTGATCAAACGGCGCTGCTCGCTGAGATTCGACTTGCAGCAAAAAGCGATCATCCCGTCGCTGTGATGATCGAAGAGGTAGTAAGCGAATGTCTTTTTACGAATCCGAAATGATAGATGTCCCTCGCCGACAGGCTCATACGTGACTTCAGGCAGAGTCGCGCAGATCTCGATTAACTGTTCACGACGGTGTGCGGATTCACCCAACTGCTTTGCGGAAAGAGTCATATCTGTCTATTGTAGGAAGTAGAACTCGATATGTCTTCTTTTTGGGATAAACAGATCGAAAGAGCAGACGAACTCGCTGGGGAATCGAGCGGGGCGAAAGAACTGCTGACGTTTTACGCTCAACTCCTGCGCGCGCAAAAAGAGATCTACGAAGCGTTTCGTGGTCGCACACAATGGTTGCCGTCCGGAGATTTGGAGACTGACGTGACTGTGGTCCAGTCGTCGATGAGCGGGCTGTTACAACGTGTCGCGCGGAACGGTCCGGAGTCGCTCGCTGGGGAAGCGCAAGCACTGCTCAACACTGAATCAAACACGATGGCCAACGACTTGTTGAACTATTGGCGCAGTCCTTCAGACACACAGTTCTTCGCGAAGTCAGTCCTGCAACCTTACCTGCACTGGCTGGCCGAAACGAGAATCACTCCCGTCGGAAGAGAACTCGCGGGCGGCGAACGAACGTGTCCTTTTTGTGGTGGCAAGCCGCAGGTCAGTTTTCTTCAATCGCGCGAGAGCGAAAGTGGCAATCGCGACCTGTTATGCGCAGGTTGTCTCTGCTCCTGGGAATTTCGACGTGTGGTTTGCGCGAATTGTGGCGAAGAGCGTCCCGCAAAACTCGGTTACTTCCATTCACCCGAGTTCGATCACGTCCGCATCGAAGCCTGTGATTCCTGCAAACACTACATCAAGGGAATCGATCTCACTCGTTTCGGACACGCCATGCCGTTAGTAGACGAGATCTACGCCGCCCCGCTCGATCTCTGGGCCCGCGAACACGGGTACACAAAGATCGAACTGAATTTGATCGGCGTATAAGTAAAAATTCACATTGACTTTGATCGTCAATGGGCCTAGTCTAACGACTGTTACCCCCTCAAAGTGAGCCCCTTGAAACCATAGTCACGCGGAAGATCCGCATGCCGGAGGTATGTTTATGGATATCTCCAGAAGAACCTTCATCAAGACCACATTGGTCGGAGGCGCGGGTGTTAGTGTCTTCGGATTCAACCTCGCTCCGGTCTATGCGCAGACACAAGGACTGAAGATTGAGCGTACCAGCGAGACGCGCAGTACTTGTCCGTACTGTTCCGTAAGCTGTGGCGTGATCATTCACACGCTGGGCGATAAAGCTAAGAATGCAATACCGCAGGTCGTCCACGTCGAAGGAGATCCCGATCATCCGATCAATCGCGGCACGTTGTGTCCAAAAGGTGCTTCGCTGGAACAGGAGATCGCTAACGAACGGCGTCTGCTGAAGCCGCAGGTGCGTCGCCCGGGGTCTGATCACTGGGAAGACATCTCGTGGGATCAGGCGGTCGACGAGATTGCGCGCTGGACCAAGAAAACACGCGACGCCACGTTCATCGAGAAAGATAAGGACGGCTACACCGTCAATCGTTTGGAAACAATCGGTTGGATCGGCGGCTGCACTGATACAAATGAGCTGAATTTTCTTGCCGTAAAGACCATGCGCAGCATGGGGCTCTGCTATTTCGAAACGCAGGCCCGGGTTTGACACGGTCCGACGGTCTCCAGTTTGGGGCCCACATTCGGACGCGGTGCAATGACCAACGGCTGGATCGACATCAAGAATACCGACATGATGTTGATCATGGGTGGCAATCCGGCTGAGAACCACCCGTGTGGTTTCAAGTGGCCGGTTGAAGCGAAGCTGCATCGTAACGCGAAGATGATCGTCGTCGATCCACGCTTCACGCGTACCGCCACTCAAGCCGATCTCTTTTTACAAATACGAGCCGGCACGGACATTGCTTTCCTCGGCGGTCTGGTCAATTACGCGATTCAAAATAATCGCCTCGCAAAAGACTACCTGATCAACTACACAAACGCGGCGTTCATCGTTAAGGAAGGATTCAAACTTCCTGAGGATGGACTGTTTTCAGGTTTCGACGGCAAGACCTACGACAAGGAAACCTGGAATTACGAAGCCGGCGGCAACGTTGGGCCAGTAAAACAAGAAACAACTGCAGGATCGTCTACAACAACGTCGAGCCAGGCCTCAGGCTCAGAGCCTGCAAAGAGTTTCGAACGTAAGAGCGAACCGGTTAGCTCGCAACCTTCGACTCCGCAAAAGGGTGGCGAAGCGATGGGCCAGGGACACCAGGCTGCCGGTGGACCAGGCGCCTCCGCACAGGGCGGAACCAAGCCGCCGCCGATGCTTCCTCCAAACACGGCTTACGATCTGTCGCTGCAACACCTGCGCTCGGTGTTCCAGCTCCTGAAACAGCAGTATTCGCGCTACACACCGGAGATGGTCGAGCGCATTACCGGCATTCCGAAAGATCAGTTTCTCAAAGCCGCCGATCTATTTACTTCCATTCGCAAAGACGGCGACATGAAGAAGGCCGGAACGATCATCTATGCCGTGGGCTGGACACAGCACACCTCCGGCACTCAGATAATTCGCACCGCGGCGATTTTGCAATTGATCCTGGGAAACGTCGGGCGCGCGGGTGGTGGCGTGAATGCTCTGCGCGGACACTCGAACATTCAGGGCGCCACCGACATGGGTGGTGTGTTTGACATCTTTCCCGGTTATCTGAAGATTCCGCAGCCAACAGATATCGATCTCGCCACCTTCAACAAACGCACGACGCCGACGTCATCGAAGCCCAACGAGTGGGACTCATTTAACTACTGGTCCAACACGCCGAAGTTCATGGCGTCGTTCTTGAAGTCTCTCTACGGCGATTCAGCGAAGAAGGAAAACGACTTCAACTATCACTATTTGCCAAAGATCGATCGGAAGTTCTCATGGACCGAGATGTGGGACGAGATGTACCAGGGCAAAGTCAAAGGTCTGTTTGCTTTTGGCATGAACGGCGTCGCCATCGGTCCCAACTCGCGCAAGAACATCGAGGCTTTGAAGAAAGCTGACTTCCTCGTTGTGTGTGAATTGTTTCCGGAAGAGACAGCCGAATTCTGGCGCGCTCCTGGCACAACCGTAGATCAGATGAAGACGATTAATACGACTGTCTATCGTCTGCCGGGCGCAGGTTTCGCTGAGAAAGACGGCACGTTCGTCAACTCGGCGCGCTGGCTGCAATGGAAGTGGGTGGCCCTGCCGCCGCCGGGTCAGGCGAAAGTCGATCAGGAAATACTCGCG
>DATFDT010000247.1:0-19614 GCA_035251975.1 Pyrinomonadaceae bacterium
GATTCGCTGTGTCAGGTTGTTTGTTTCTTTGACGTAGCCTTCGTAGAGTTTGAAGTGCATTTCCAGCGTTTGATCTGAAATCCCTTTAAGGCCGCTGAGATTAAACTGCCGCGGCTGATAAGAGCCTGTTGAACTCATAGAAACCTCCTATTCAATTGTGCCGATGATGGAGAATATCGCGCGGAGGTGTGGCAAATACGTTGTGAGGCTGGTGATTTAGTGTGGCAGTCCACAGATTACGCAGATTACGCAGACTTCAAGGAAAAATCTGCGCAATCTGTGGATAAAAAAGTGTTATCTACCGAAGATTATCCAGTCGCCGTGCGATGTGGCCATGAAGAACAGCATAGGCAGTGATAGCCATGTGTTCGTGCGCGAAGCGATGAATGCCTGTCGCGCGAGCTCAGGCGCTGGAGCCGGACCGGTGCCCGCAGTCGCGGCAAGGATGCGTTTGTTGTTGGGCCAGATGATGCCCCAAACATTCAACAACATAACGATGCCGTACATTCCGCCGATACCGATCGAATACGCTTTGTTACTCGCGAAGCTCTCGCCTCCGACAGTCATTGCTGACGCGAAAAATCTGACGAGACCATAGCTAAAGATTGCCACGAGGACAAAAAAGACGACCGCAAACACGCGACCATCCTTGATTACCCCCGGAACTTTCTTAATGATCAGGAACTCAATCGCGAAGAGGACGAGCGGATATCCGAGCCAAAAGAGCAGCACATACAGGACGCCAACATGATCACCGCGTCCGAGTGTATTCGCGTTGCGCACGTCCACCGCGAGGATATACATCGCGTAGTAAGTCAAACCGACCAGCACCGTGATAAGCGCGCCCCAACGGAAGTACCAGAGTGCACGTCCGAGCAGATCGGGATTGACCTTTTTCTTTGTGTCCGCGTCGATTCCTTTCTGGAATGGCACGTTCACCAGATTGAAGAAGTAAAGTAGCCCGATCCATGTAATACCCGCTACGAAGTGGGACCAGCGCAGAATCATTCGACCGATCGCTTGCCCGTCGGGAGTGTGAAAAACCTCTTGGAACATAGCCAGACTGATGGGGAGATGAGCAGTTGACTCAATTAGCATAAGTCCTCCGTGTTGAAAGCCTGGAATTACGGGCGAAGATTACACCTAGACCAACCTGCTGCGCAATCACTCGTCAAGCGGACGTGGCCCCGCATCCATGCCGCGCACACTTGCCTGGTTAATTACACGAACTTTCAAATCGCTATTGACGCGGATCTGGCATGAAAGACGGACGTTCGGCGCGAGCTCCGCTTCCACGGCGAGGCGGTTTCGTTCGAGCTCACCCATTTCACCGGGCTCACCTTCGAGAATCTCAACGCGACAAGTGGTGCAGCGCGCGTTGCCGCCGCAGCGGTGCAGTAGGTCGATCCCCGCATCTTCGAGGGCGAGTACGAGTTTTTTCCCGGCAGGTGGTTCAGTTTCGACGAGACCGCTGGCAGTTTCCGCTTGAATTTTCGGCATTTATAAGTTCACTCCTGATTGTTAGTTGAAGCCCGCATTGTACAGGATTGCAGGATTCGAAAGATTTAAAATAAAAACAGGAGATAGGATTGCTCCCATCTCCTGTCGAAAAAATCGCTCGCGGCAGACTTAGGCGGTAAACGAAGAACCGCACCCGCAACTGCCGGTGGCGTTCGGATTCTTGAACGTGAAGCCGGAGCCCATGACGCCGCTCACGTAATCGATCTCGACGCCGTTCAGATACTGCGCGCTGAACATATCGACAAACATGCGCACGCCCTTCTCGTCGAGGATGAAGTCGCCTTCGCGCGACTGCTCTTCAATGTTCAAGCTGTACTGAAAACCAGAGCACCCTCCGGGCACAACTCTCACGCGGAGCCCTGAGGTCTCGGGTAGGCCCTCTTCGCCGGCCATGAACTTCCTGATTTCGGTTGCGGCCGATTCGGTGACATTGAGTGCCACGGTAGGCGCTGTAGTTGCTGACATCTTTACTAATCCTCTCTAAATTCGTCGTTCGTCTGAGTGCTTTGATTACTAAGACAGCCTTATCCTAATGCCCTTTGCCCAAAACGACAAGCTCGGGTTTCATGGCTTCGATCGAGACCTGTCGCGCCACTTCTTCCGACACCTTTCGGAACGCCTGCGCCTGCGGTGAATCGGGTTTGCTGACCACCACGGGCACGCCCTTGTCGCCGCCTTCGCGCACTTCAATTCCGAGCGGAATCGAGCCGAGGAACGGCACACTATACCTGGTCGCGAGTTCCAGGCCGCCGCCTTCACCAAAAATGTTGTAGCGTGTGCCGGTGTCGGGAGCGATGAAGTAGCTCATGTTTTCGACGATGCCGAGGACGGGGATCGCGACTGTTTCAAACATTCGCAGCGCACGGCGCACGTCAGCGACGGCAACGTTCTGCGGTGTCGTCACTAATACTGCGCCCTGTACTGGTACTAATTGAGCGAGTGATAACTGCACGTCGCCGGTTCCCGGTGGCATGTCGACGATCAGATAGTCGAGCTCGCCCCACTTCACGTCCGACAAAAACTGCTTTACGAGACCGTGCAGGATTGGACCACGCACGATCATGGGTTTATCGCCGGGTTGGAGCAGCGCCATTGACATGAACTTCACGCCGAACGCTTCGATCGGAATGAGCTTGTTTACGTCGACTTCCGGACGCGCGTCACTGGCGCCGAGCATGATCGGAACGTTTGGACCGTAGACGTCGGCGTCCATGAGTCCGACGCGCGCGCCGTCGAGCGCGAGTGAAACAGCGAGGTTGACGGCGACGGTCGATTTGCCGACGCCTCCTTTACCCGATGAAACGGCGATGATGTTGCGCACGCCTTCGATGACGAGTTTCTCGCCCAGGCCGCGGCCTTTCGGGACTTCGGCGTCCATCGTCACGGCGACCGAGGTTACGCCCGGCAGTGAGCTCACGATTTCCTTTGCGGCGCTTTCCATTTCTGCCTTTACGGGGCAGGCAGGCGTGGTTAGGACGATGCGAAACGAGACGTTACCGCCGTCGATCTTAAGATCGCGGATGAAACCAAGCGTCACGATATCTTTGTGCAAATCCGGATCTTTGATTTGTCTTAAGCCGTCGAGTATGAGTTGTTCATTTAGTTGATTCATAAGCGAAAAAGCGTAGCTGATTGGCATTCTCTGTGCAACCTCTGTGTCCTCTGTCTCTCTGTGGTTAAATAGGTTCACACCACAGAGACACAGAGGACACAGAGGTTGCACAGAGAAGCAGCAGATCATTTCTTCAACCCTCGGAACGTTGGCGACGCTTCGGAGCCCAGCTTTACAGGCCGCGCTGCTTCGCTGAGGTGTGGGGCGCATGTGCGGTTCTCGATCCAGGTCGATGAAGCGCAGAGAGTGTCTCAGGCGAGGTTCCGGGCGGCTGGTTGTAGTGCTCTCATTGCCGCGGCGTCTCTGTTGACTGAGAAAGTCACGGGACTGACGACGGCGGAGGCAGCGAGGATCGGCACAGAAGCTACGGACTGTGCCGCCCTTGCCCGCGATGCACTATTGGACGCGATTCGCGAGTATAGTAATGCTGCGCGCGATGACTGGGCGGGCGACGAAGCGCTAATCTGTACCTGCTTCTTCGTCTCGGAACGCACGATCGAGCGCGAAATCTGCACCCACGGCCTAACGTCCGTCGCCGAAGTCACGAGAGCCTGCAACGCCGGCGGTGGCTGTGGCTCGTGCCACCAATTGATTCAGGAGATTCTTGCTACAAATGATTTACCTTGATAACAACGCCACGACGCGCGTCGCACCGGAAGTAGTCGATGCGATGCAGCCCTACCTGAACGAATATTTCGGCAATCCCTCATCGGCGCACGCGCTCGGTCGTGAAATGAACCGCGCGGTCGAACACGCGCGCGAACACGTCGCGAGTTTGATTGGCGCCGCCGAGACGAGCGAGATCGTGTTCACGTCGTGCGGATCGGAGTCAGACAACTGGGCCATCCGCGGCGTGCTCGCTTCGCAGCCGAATAAGAAACACATCATCACCACGCAAGTCGAACACGAAGCTGTCCGAAACGTCTGTCGCCTGCTCGAGCAGGAAGGTCATGAAGTGACGTGGCTCGGTGTAAACGGCGAAGGCGAGCTGGATCTCGACGAGTTGCGCTCCGCTTTACGTCCTGATACAGCACTCGTATCGATCATGCTTGCAAACAACGAAACCGGCGTGATGTTTCCGATAGAGGAGATCGGACGCATTGTGAAAGAGAAATCCGAGGCGGTGTTTCACGTCGATGGTGTGCAGGCGGTCGGCAAGATCCCGATCGATTTGAAGAGCACGTCTGTAGATCTATTCGCGTTATCCGGTCACAAACTACACGCGCCGCAAGGCATCGGCGCGCTCTACATCCGCAAAGGATTGTCGTTGCCGTCGTTCATTATCGGTGGCGCGCAGGAACAAGGACGGCGTGCCGGCACATCCCCTGTTCCAAACATCGTCGGTCTTGGCGCCGCATGCCAGCTCGCACTTGAAGACGACAATCACGAGATTATCGAACGCCTGCGTAATCGTCTCGAAGACGAGATCCTCGCAAAGATCCCGAACGCGCGTCTCAACGGCATCGCAGATCGCTCAAAACGTTTGTCAAACACGTCAAACATTTCATTCGAATACGTCGACGGCCAAAACATTCTCATGCACCTGGACCAGGCAGGCATCTGCGTTTCGACCGGCTCCGCCTGTCATTCATCATCGCACGAATCGTCGCCGACTTTGCACGCGATGAACGTCCCATTCACGGCCGCCCAGGGCTCGATTCGCTTCTCGCTCGGTCGCTACAACACAGATGCTGATATCGCCACGACTCTGAGTGTGCTTCCCGCGATTATCGAGAAACTCGCGGCCATGTCTCCCTATCCACAGATTGCACAGATTACACAGACAACATAAACAGGTGGGTTATCTGTGTAATCTGTGGAGAGATGTCCTATACTATCCAGTGGCGAAATCACTTTTCTGAAAGGCCTTAAAGACAATTAGCGATGAGCACTGTTATAGAACCTCCTGTTCCGCAGACTGAGAAAAATCTGGAAGAAGTCGAGACTGTAACCATTCGCTTCGCCGGTGACTCTGGCGACGGCATGCAGTTGACCGGCACACAGTTCACAAACACGTCGGCAGTGGTTGGCAACGACATCTCGACCTTGCCTGACTTCCCCGCAGAAATTCGCGCTCCTGCCGGCAGCTTGCCGGGCGTCAGCGGATTTCAGTTGAACTTCTCGAGCCAGGACATCAAGACCCCCGGCGATCAGCCGAATGTCCTCGTGGCGATGAATCCCGCGGCGCTGAAAGTGAACCTGCCTGACCTCGAAGACGGCGGCACGTTGATCGTGAATACCGACGGCTTCACGGCGGAGAATCTGAAATACGCCAGCTACGCGACGAACCCGTTAGAAGACGGTTCGCTCGCCGGCTATCGCGTGCACAAACTGCCGATCTCGACGCTCAACATGAACGCCCTCAAAGGCAACGTCGAGCTCTCGCGCAAAGAGATCGATCGTTCGAAAAACTTCTTCGCGCTCGGCGTGCTCTACTGGCTTTACGACCGGCCGATGGACAACACTTTGAACTGGATTCACAGCAAGTTTGCTAAGAGTCCGGAGCTCGCGAAGGCCAACGAGATCGCGCTGAAGACTGGTTACAACTTCGCCGATACGACCGAAGTCTTCACGACGCACTACAGAGTCAAGAAGGCGCAGATCGCTCCGGGCAAGTACCGGAAGATCACGGGCAATGAAGCGACTGCGATCGGGTTCATTGCGGCGTCGCAGATTTCCGGTCGCCCGCTGTTTTACGGTTCGTACCCGATCACACCTGCGTCTGACATTCTTCACGAGCTGTCGCGTCACAAGACTTTTGGTGTGAAGACGTTTCAGGCTGAAGATGAGATTGCGGCCGTTTGCGCTGCGATCGGTGCGAGCTTCGCAGGTCAGATCGGATTGACCGGAACGTCAGGACCGGGCGTGGCTTTGAAACAGGAAGCGATCGGTCTCGCAGTAATGACCGAGTTGCCGCTCGTGATCGTCAACGTTCAGCGTGGTGGACCATCGACGGGCTTGCCGACGAAAACTGAACAGGCGGATCTATTTCAGTCTGTTTGGGGACGAAACGGCGAGTGTCCGGCGATTGTCGTCGCGCCTGCGACACCGGGTGACTGTTTCCACATGGCAATCGAAGCCGTACGGCTCGCATTCAAGTACATGTCGCCGGTGTTTTACCTGTCTGACGGTTATCTCGCGAACGGTGCGGAGCCGTGGGCGATTCCCCCGATCGATGATCTGCCGAAGATCGACGTCAGCTTCGCCAACGATCCGGCGACGTTCATGCCCTACGCGCGCGATCCGGAAACATTAGCGCGTCCATACGCGCTGCCGGGTACACCGGGACTCGAGCATCGTGTCGGTGGTATCGAGAAACAGCACATCACCGGCAACGTCAACTACGATCCAGAGAACCACCATTTCATGGTTAAGCTGCGCCAGGAAAAAGTCGATCGCGCAGCCGCGTCGATTCCGCCGGTGGAAGTGATGGGTGCGTCGACCGGAAAAGTTCTCGTGCTCGGCTGGGGTTCGACCTACGGCTCGATCTCGTCGGCAGTTGAGAAAATGCAGCGCGAAGGCAAGAGTGTTTCGTCAGCGCACCTGCGCTACTTGAACCCCTTCCCGCGCAATCTCGGCGAAGTTTTGTCAGGCTTCGAAACAGTAATCGTCCCCGAGATGAACCTGGGCCAACTCTGCACGATGATCCGCGCGAAGTACCTGGTGGACGCGGTCCCCTTCTCGAAAGTGAAAGGCCGCCCATTCCAAATCCGCGAGATCGTGGGCAAAGTCGAAGAGTATTTATAGCCACAAAGAGGCACAAAGGAACAAGAAAGATAATGAGTACACAGAGTAACGGTCATAGTGGGAATGGGAACAAGTCGTTCACGGAAACGGCGGTTTCGGCTGAAAGCGACATCGGGTCGTCGGTGTCGGGGCGTGTTGCTCCGCCGCCGGGACAGTTGAAGAAGGCTGATTTTATTTCCGACCAGGAAGTGCGTTGGTGTCCGGGATGTGGTGATTACGCCATTCTCAACAACGTGCAGAAGGTGATGCCCGAGCTCGGCATTCCGCGCGAGAAGATCGTGTTTGTGTCGGGTATCGGCTGCTCGTCGCGTTTCCCCTATTACATGAACACCTACGGCTTCCACAGCATCCACGGACGTGCGCCCGCGATTGCAACCGGAATCAAATGCGCGAATCCCGAGCTCAGCGTTTGGGTGATCACGGGCGACGGCGATGCTTTATCGATCGGCGGCAATCACTTCATTCACGCGATTCGTCGCAATCTCGATCTGAATTACATCCTCTTCAACAACCGCATCTACGGTTTGACGAAGGGGCAGTACAGTCCGACTTCCGAGTTTGGTAAGAAGACGAAGTCGACACCGGCGGGCACGATCGACTATCCGATCAATCCGCTTTCACTCGCGATCGCGAGCGAGTCGACGTTCGTCGCGCGCTCGATCGACATCGACGTCAAACACCTTGGCGCGATCGTTGAAGCAGCGGCGAGACACAAGGGCATCTCGTTTATCGAGGTCTACCAGAACTGCAACATCTTCAACGATCACGCGTTTGATTACTTCGCTGAACGCACGGTGCGCTCGGATCGCGTGCTGTATCTCGAACACGGTAAGCCGATGGTCTTTGGAAAGAACCGCGAGAAGGGCATTCGCATGAACGGTGCGTTACCGGAAGTCGTGACGATTGGTGAGAACGGCATCACCGAGAACGATCTGCTGGTGCACGACATTCACCTGAACGATCCGTCGGTGGCGTTCATGCTGGCGCGTATGGAGCAGCCGGAGTTTCCGCAGCCCGTCGGCATCTTCCGCGCCATCGAGCGACCAACCTATGAAGACATGATGGTCGACCAGATCGAGGCATCTGTGGCGAAAGCCGGCCCAGGCAATCTCGAAAAGTTGATCAATAGCGGCGACACCTGGATCGTCGAGTAAGACCCAACCACAGATTACACGGATTAAGAAATCGGATTTAAAATCCGTGTAATCTGTGGCTAAACTCCGATCAGAATCTATAACCGACGCTCGTTATGAATTGAAAGTTGTTTGACGTGCGAGAGGGTAACGGGATTATCGACGGAGTAATTGCGTTCGTCACCGGGTCGAGCGCGATAGTGTTGAGATTGCGACGTTTGAAATGCACGATTGTGTCGCCGAAGTCGAAGCGCGTCACGATCCGCTTTGAAGGATAAAACTCGACCACGCCGCCAACGTCCATCGCGAACGTCGTTAACCGGTTAAACTCGAACTCAATCGGAATCAACGGAGACCCGGTCGGAACTACGTCAAACGTGCCCTGGCTGAAGCTAATCACGCCGGGTCGTGCCTTCGCAAAGATGCCCCACTTCTCATATCGCTTCCCAACCTTCACTCCAGCCAATCCTTGCGCGATATTCCCCGCGTTGCGGCATTGAAAACATCGTTTCGGAAAGAAGTAGCCGGCACCTTCAATCGCAAACATCTCGTTGAGATTGTATGTGAAGCGCCCGCCTAATCCGGGCTCTGTTCTGCGTTGTGAAAAGCCCTCACGCTCGAGCGTCGTGAACTCCGCCGCAACCTCAAACTTCGGAAGCTCCTCTGATTGGGCCAATGCTTGCAATTGAATTAGACAGATCGCGACAACAACGAAAACAATTCGTTTCATTCGATGACTCCTTGAGATTTGTGGGAAGACCTAGTGAGAGCCGCGTAAGTCCGCGGCTAATTAGGGAGCACTTTTCGGGAGCAGATTTTCCATCGAGTCAGCGCCTCCGACCATCACGCGCAGCGGTGCGAGAGTTGTACTTTTGCTCGAACTCGACCGCCCGGGCAGATTAAACGTGAGTTCTGCGCCACGTTTTTCCAACGCGCCCTCGATCTTCTCGAAGACATTTGGACCTTTCGTCGAACGGGGAGGCGCCACAGCAGGACCACCAAACATCGGCGTGTAGCCCGTGTCGCGTAATACCCAAAGGTTC
This sequence comes from Pyrinomonadaceae bacterium, assembly GCA_035251975.1. Classification (GTDB taxonomy): domain Bacteria; phylum Acidobacteriota; class Blastocatellia; order Pyrinomonadales; family Pyrinomonadaceae; genus PSRF01. Next base: position 9,057 of record DATFDT010000247.1, read on the forward strand.
CACGTGCCGCCATTCGGCAGGATGGAAGCGCTTGAGAGCCACTCGTAACGTTCGCCGTCGACAGTAAACTCGATCCGGTTTCCATCAAGCACTGCGACCTTAGCGAAGTTGTAACCCTCGCGCGGGACGAGTGAGAAAATAAAGCGCCCGCGCTCCGGTATGTAGAACCAAAGCAGTGCACCTTCGGCGCCGATGCTCGATTTACTTTTACCGATGAGATTGCCGTTGATCGTCAAGCTGTAGTTCTTCATCGAGAGTGCGACGGCGTCGAGCGTGAAATCTTTCGGCGCCGATTCGACGTAACCTTCGCGCAGGGTGGAGCGATCGAAAGTCACGCTGACGACGTCAACTATCCTAACGCCCGATTCACTATTGACGAGTAGATCGAGCGACACGGCGTCGCCGTCATCCAATGTTTGCGGCGATGTTGATTTCGGGAAAGTGGCAAATGAAGTGTTGGTTCCCGTTGGGGTGTAGTCTTTCAGAAACGTGCGACGAAATGCTTCATCGGCGGGCAAAACAGCGAGGCTAAATTTCTTACTGATCGGATCGGAGTTGATCCAGAGGTCATAGCCAAAGACGACGTTGTTCTGCGCGTCTGTCAGTACGCGATGAATGATGCGATTGTTTCCGGCGAACGCCTGCGAGAAAAGCAGCGCCGCGAGCGAATTGCTGTCGGGTGCGCTCTTCGCACCGGGCGTTTCGCTTCTAAACGCGACGAAGCCGCCATTGGAAACCTGCATTACGAGCTGGCGCTTCGCCGGATTTTGCGCCGCTGCCGCGACGTCCAAACAGTGAATGAGGAGCAGAAGGATCCAGAGCTTACTTCTCATACGGAGATCCTCCTTTGATAACGGTGAGTTTGATCTCGTCGGTTGGTTTGAAACCGTTGAGACTTGCTGGAATCTCGTCGGTTGCTGGTTTTCGTGATTTGGCAAACGTGCTTTCAGTTCGTGCGTCGTCGTTGATTGCGCGTCGCGAATTTCTTGATGACGAGCGGCGGTCGCGGTAAACGACGCGCGTCACGACTTTTTCCTGGACCACTGGAACTTCAACCGGCACGCGTACGACCAGCGGAGCTTGGACCACTGGTTGTTCAGCACGACGGATTGCGAACACACCTAAGGTGAGGCAGGCAATGATTACTGCGAGGGCGAGCGGCAACGGAACGCGAACGGTGGTTCTCACGCAGAGTCGCATAGTCTCAAAGAGAGGCCCGAGTTCTTCCTTGCGTCTTTGCGTCTCTGCGTGAGAAGGCGTGGGAGTGGTTGCGAGCTTCTCGCGAAGTCTCGCGTGATAACCACTCCAATAACTTTCGGCCGGCGCGGCGGTCTCGCTTACTCTCGACGTCATGCGCAGCGTCATATTGAGTGCGTCAAACTCCGCGCGACACTCGGCACACGTATCGGCCGCCTCTAACGGTCGCCCATCCAACACGAGCTCGACCAACCGCTCTTTTGTTTCCGTGCAGTTATGCATTCCAAAACTCCAATCAGTATTCCCTCTTAGTATTCGCTGGCAAGGTCGATCAAGGACTCGGGCTCGTGGCAATCCGGTGAAAGCCGGGCGCGCAGTTTTCCGATTGCGCGCCACACGCCTTTCTTCGCGGTGCCGGTTGAACAGTTCATTGCGTTAGCGATCTCGTCGTAAGACATTCCTTCGTAGTGGCGCAGAAGGAACGCGAGCCGTTGCGAAGGCGTCAACTCAGCCAGTGCATTAACAACATTTTCGAAAAGCAGTTTGTTATAGATATTTTCCGGTGACGCGGAACTCGATCCGACCAGCTCCCCCGAGTCGTCTAAATCGATTGGCAACAGTTGCACAACTGTTGATTGTCCGCGCCACCGGAAAAAGTTAGACCGGCGGTGATTCAGAAAAGTGTTGATAGTTATGCGGCGTAACCAGGTGTAGAAAGAAGAATCGAAGCGAAACGTTTGCACCGCCTGGTAGGCTTTCAGCCAGACCTCTTGCGAGAGATCCTCCGCGTCCTGCGTGTTTTGACAATAATGCGAGGCAAGCAGATGAATGCGGCGCGCGTACCGCTCAGCAAGCAGGCAGAAGGCGTCAAGGTCCTGCGCCTGCGCACGTTTGATTAGCTCCGTATCACTGTCAGCCATCGATGATACAGACACAGAATCCGGCGATTCGGTTGGCGTTGGCCCCAGATCGGTTTTTAAATCCGCGAAGATCTGTGTTCAGCTTTTACTGCTTCATTCCGGGCGTCGACGGTGAATTCGTGCTCGGAGTCACCGCGTCGCCGCCTTGTTGGGAGGAAGGATCGCCGAACATCTTGTTGTCACTCTTACGACGACCACGCAGCGCGGGCGTCTTCTTCATTTCTTCGCGATTCTGATCCGGATTACCAGCGAAACCAGTCTGTTGGCCACGTGGTTTTGATGGAATGCCGGCCTTATGCTGGTCCTTTTTTGCCATTTTCAACCCTCCCGTTTGCGCGCGCTTTTCTTCCCAGCGACCACTTCAAAGTGATCGGTGTTATCAATGTCGTGATGATGACCATGATAACAACTGCACCGAAAATCGCCGAGCTAATCACCGGCTCGCTCGCGCCACTCGCCGTCGGCAACATCAGCGTTGCACCGATGCCGGCGAATATCAGACCAACCTCACCGCGCGGGATCATTCCCAACCCGACTGCCAGACGATTAACGCCGCGCTCAATCACTCCCAACGCACAGACCTGTTTGCCAACGATTGCTGCGACAGTCAGTGCGAATGCGAGGCCCAGAATATCGACGCGCGTGAACAGTCGCAGATCAACCTTCAATCCCATCAACACGAAGAAGATCGGAACCAGCACGGTGCTCACCGGCTGCAACAGGTCTCCGAGATCGCGTTCCGGTTGTCCTCGGCCATGCTTGTAATGCACTTCGTCAAGAATCAATCCGGCCGCAAACGCACCAACTATCGGCGCCAGATCGACTTTCGCCGCTGCCCACGCTAAAAACAGACAACACGCAATCGCTAAAGTCAGTAGCACGCCTCGCGTTTCGAGTCGACCCGCACCGTGAAGCATTCGCGGCATCAACAGGTGTCCGATCACGATTGCTCCAACCAGAAATGCGAGTGACTTGAGTGCGATTGTTACGACGTCGAAATACGATAGTGCGCCGCCCGTTCCCGCCGCTTTGATCGCACCTGCAACTACCGCCAGAATCAACAACCCAAGCACATCATCGATCACTGCGGCACCGAGAATGATCCGTGCTTCACGCGTTTTCAGCTTGCCGAGATCCTTAAAGACCCGCGCAGTGATACCGACACTTGTTGCACAGAGAGTCGCGCCGATGAAGATATGAGCTAAACGAGCTTCGCCAGGTATGAAATAAGCGGAGACCGCCCAGCCGAGAAAGAACGGAGCAATCACACCGAGTACCGCCACCAGTAGCGACGACCAACCAACTTCCACCATCTCCTTCAGGTCTGACTCGAGTCCGACTTCAAACAGCAGAATGATCACGCCAAACTCAGCGAGTGCCGCGATCGTCTCGTTCGTTTTCAATGGCTCCGCCCAGTTAAAACCAAAGATGACGATGTTTCCGAGCACGATCCCGGCGCACAGTTCACCCAAAACTGCCGGTTGCCCCGCGCGCTCAAAGATCTCGCCGCCGACTTTTGCCAATACCAGCATGATGGCAACGCCGATCAGAACCGAGGGATCCAAACCGTGTGACTCGGTGCCGGTCGCGCCTTCTCCAGCCCCGATTACAGGACGGCTGGCGAAAATAAAAAACAGCCCGACAATGAGGGCCGTCAAAAACGCGAAGGCGACTCGTTTCATTAGGTTTTCGGTAAAGAAGGGTCGATTATGGCATATCCCGCAGAATCCAGAGCACGTTTCGCACAGCAGCTCAGGGTTGCGCGAGGAGAGTGAGGTATCTATAATGCGCCCCACTTACGAGGCGCCAACCCGGCAGGTGGCGCCACCCAAGCTAAAAAATATGGCGACTCCCATCAGATGGACCCAGCGTAGGCGTGTCGCGCCGTATGGCACTTCCAAGCGACAAGACACGCCGTTGAAGTCCCTCGCCGTCAGCCTGACGCACGTGGCCCGAGCGGCGCTGACCGAGCCCTACATGCTCAGCATCGAGCATGAGCGCATCCAGTTAAACCGTTTGCCGAAAGCCTTCGATGGTTTTCGTGTCGTGCAGCTCTCAGACATTCATCACGGACCGTTTTCCAGCACTGAACAGATCGAGCGCGCGGTCGAGACCGCAAATCGGCTCAAGCCCGACATCATCGCGCTGACAGGCGACTACATCTCGAAGGAGCGACATTACGCTGCGCCCTGTGCCGAGATGATGGGCCGTTTGAAGGCGAAATATGGCGTTTACGCTGTTCTCGGCAACCACGATCACTGGGTCGACGCGCCTTTGCTGACAGACCTTTTCCGCGCGGAGGGAATCACGGTCCTGATAAACGAGGGAATGCGTTTCGAAAAGGATGGTGCGGCTTTCTGGCTGGCTGGCGTTGACGACACGATGGTCGGGCTCGAAGACATCTCGCTCGCGCTCGCCGGCTCTCGCGAGGACGAGATGAAGCTCCTGCTGGCACATAATCCGATTGTGCTGCGACGCGCGGCGCGAGCGTCAGTCGACCTCGTGCTAAGCGGGCACACGCACGGCGGCCAGGTCGCAATTCGAGGTGACCGCGGCACTCCGCGCGGCGCACGCAAACGCATGCTCAAGGGTCTTGGCAAACTCGGAAATACGCAGATTTATGTCAACCGTGGTTTGGGAACAGTCGTGTTGCCCATCCGCTATGGCTGCCCTCCTGAGATTTCGTTGCTCGAACTCCGCAGTAGCTGAGCGACTTTACTTTTGTGTTTTTGGGCCTTTTTGTGGCTACCCTGCTTGAATGTCCTCCCGCATAGTTACTGTTCCGAATCTATTAACCGTCTTCCGGATGGTTTTGATTCCGGTCTTCGTTTCGCTGCTTTTCTATCAACGCTTCATACTCGCGCTCGCAATCTTCGTTTTCGCCGGCGTGACTGATGGGTTGGATGGCCTGCTGGCGCGCCGTTTCAACCAGAAATCACAGCTCGGAACCATTCTCGACCCGATTGCTGACAAGTTGATGCTCGTCACCTCATTCGTCGTTTTGTCGATGCGATCAGTCTTCCCACAACCATTGCCATCTCACCTTCCCGTTCCATTTTGGGTAACTGTCGCCGTCATCAGTCGCGACGTCTTCATTTTGGTCGGGGCGGCGGCAATCAACATCGTCACCGGTTTTCGCGGTTTCCGCCCATCGATGCTGGGCAAGATCAACACGACCGTCCAGATCTTCGCCATCGCCGCAATCATCTTCGCGGCCAGCGTCCCTTACGGCTCCGGCTGGTACCTCCCGACCATCTACACCACAGTTTTCGCCTTCTCGGTCCTTTCCGGCGCTCACTACGTCTTTTTCGTCTCAAAACTCGTCAACGAGGACCGCCGTTCCGAAGTAGACACACTCAAAAGTGGTAATTATCTACTTGACGCGGGTAAGCCCAAGGAGTAGAATGCTTTCGTGGTCGCACACGTCAACATTCCTGCTCTGAATCGCCGCTCTCTTCCGGTGGCTTCGCTTGGCGCTTCACGTTTTCTGCTAGTTCCGGCTCAAGCGCAAAATCAAGTAGTTCATCCGATGTCATGTCGATCGGTTCTTTCGGTGGTGGTGGTGACTGTTTCTCGTCTTCCGTATCTTTCACTTTCATAAGGACTCCCTCTCATGCCTAGACCCATTAACCGCGCCAACGATATGAACCTGCTCAAGCTAATCGAGCGGTACGATAGCGACGATAAATGCCGCTTGACACTTGAGAAGCTTCGTTGGCCGCTGGGCGTTCGCTGCATCCGTTGTAACTCCGAAAAGGTCTACCGCGCCAAGAAGCGCAATCAGTTCGAGTGTGCTCCCTGTGGCTATCACTTCTCTGTCACTACCGGGACGATCTTTCACGATACGCATTTGCCGCTCCGCAAATGGTTCATTGCTACCTATCTAATCTGCGAGTCCAAGAAAGGCGTCTCTGCCCTCCAGCTAAAGCGGACGCTGGGCGTTGCCTATAAAACCGCGTGGTATCTCTGCCATCGCATTCGCGAAGCCGTTAAAGATGTTGATCATTCCGAGCTCCTGTCCGGCATCGTGGAGTGTGACGAAGCATTCATTGGCGGCAATCCAAAGAACATGCACGCGAAGCGCAAAGCCAAACTCAAGCGTGTCGAGGGCAGTATGCGCTTCGATCACAAGATCGCGGTTCTCGGAGCCCTGCAACGCGATGGCGACGTGCGTTTGGAAGTCTGCCGCGACAAGAAGATCACCCGCGAAGTCTTGCACGAATTCATCAAGTCAAAACTCTCGGAAGAAACCGAACTGATCGCTACCGATGAAAACAATCAGTACGAGGGCATTGCCGATCACAACACGAAGCACGAAACCGTTAGCCACACTCAAAAGGAATGGGTGCGCGGCGTGGTCCACACAAACGGTTTAGAGGGCGTGTGGTCGCTGTTCAAGCGCTCGATCGTGGGCAGCTATCATCAAATCTCTGTCAAACATCTGGACCGCTACTTAGACGAATTCGAATTCAGATTTAACAACCGTGAAAACTCATTCCTGTTTCGCGACACGTTGCTGCGACTGCTCAATTCAACAAACCTCGAATACAAAAACCTGATCGCTAATGAAGATGAAGCGGCCTAATTCGCGATTTTGGGCAAAATTGCGCACCTTACGCGTATATCTAACAAATGACAGAGGTTACGCGAGCCGTTGTTACCTTTAGTAACTACCAGTGTCTACAACATAAGACATCAAAGAATTCTGTATTATTACGACACGCGCTAAACGTTTGACAGACCTAGAGTTATAGGGAGCATCCGTTTGACAGGATCTCGCATCTGACGCAAAATGCCATAGATAAGATCATCCCAGTTGGATTGGTTACTACCATCCGGCTGGCCCCAGCCTCCTAGTGGGGCTGGGTTTTTATTTGCTCCCACAAATGAGTCGAGTTGCTGTCCTCATAGATGGTTTCAATCTATATCACGCCTTAGACAAGCTTGAAGACGCTAAGGATAAATCGCGCTATCATAAATACAAATGGCTCAGCCTCACTAACCTTGCCCGTTGTTTTATTTCAAAGACCGACACGCTCGAAGCTGTTTATTACTTCACGACGTTCTCGTTCTGGGACGCGGGAAAAGTAGCACGACATCGAACGTTTATACGGGCACAAGAACTAGAGGGTGTGCATGTCATATATGGCGAATTCAAACGTAAACAAAAGTTTTGTTTATTGTGCCGTCAGTACTTCCCTACCGTAGAAGAGAAACAGACGGATGTAAATATCGCGATTCACCTCCTTCATCTTGCGGTGAAAAACAGTTTCGACAAGGCAATCATTATCTCCGGCGACACCGATCTATTGCCAGCCATCAAAGCAGTAAAAGCATCGTTTCCGACTAAGCAGGTGGGCGTAGTCGTACCGATCGGAAAGCGTTCCGAAAATCTCAAAAGGCAGGCCGACTTTTCTTTGAAGATGAAAGAGCAACACCTAAGCACTAGTCGGCTGCCGGATACGATTACCCTACCCAACGGCAAAACCTTAAGCTGTCCCTCACGCTGGCTTGAAACTCCATTCAGCGAATATCCGTCAGATAAGCCCGCAGAACAGTTGAGAATGCATCCCCAGTATCATTTAGTAAGTCTCCGCTGTGGGCACGGGCTCACCCTAACGTTTATGTACACGGTACAAGATAAGCTGAGGACTCATAAGGTAGATGCTATCAATCAAGCGCTGGTCCGTCTGCATCGTGTTTCGGGCGGAGCTGACCTTTGGACACTCGTTGAAGTCAAAGCCGGCTCTGCAATGCTTTACAATGAGTCTACGATTCCTTCCGTCGTCACGCACATTAATGATGCTATGACTAACCTGGGTCTTTCCCTTGAAGACGCAGCTATTCAAGTCGCAAGACTAGACGGTCATTTATAGAGTTATCTTAGCTTCATCTTGTCATCTACTAGGCATTCCATCGGCACATTAGCCAGTCGCGCATAGGCCAGTACTAACATCATCGTGGGCTCTCGCTGCCCTGTCTCATATTGGCTAATCTGAGACGCTCGTAATGGAGTGTCTTTGTAGTTCAACGCTTTCACGATCTCACGTTGGCTCATTCCCAAACTCTCGCGGATCTGCTTCATCTTCTTACCTAGCTTTTTAGGCATCGCCCGCCTGTTCATCGGGAGTCACCTCCCGTTATAGACTTGTGCGATGCGCTACCTAGTGGTAGCATCACGAGGCGTTGGCTATTGCTTTGTCGTTTCGCCCAGATATACCGGGCGACGATCACGTAATCAGAACCTCCGAGGTTACGAACATGAAAACCATTTATTCTTTCCGTCGCCGGACATTTCTAAACCCGGTCGCCACTAACCAGACATCTTACATTTTCGCACATGTCGAGTCCTCGCGCGGTGGCGAGTACGATCTAGGCGATAACCTGATTTATCTCGCTGATTGTCGAAACCGAATTGAACTCGAATTCTTTCTTGGCACCAAACGGGATAGAGCAATCAGCCTGAAAAAAATCAACTTGCTAATCGACGCCTTTACTCAGTTTCGTGAAGCACTCACTAAAGAAATCACGCTAATCGAAAAGGGCGAATAATGATTCGTGCTTGCCCGGAACCCTTTGGCGACTACGTGCGCCGGATACGCACCGAAAAGCGTCTTTCGTGTGCTGACGTAGAAAGGCAAAGCGCTCGCTTCGGAAAACCGATTGCGGGAAGCTATGTCAATCGAATCGAAAACAATCCAAGTCTAAGACCGTCAGTAGATCGCCTCAAAGCGTTAGCGTATGGTCTTGATGTCCCTGTAGAGGAATTACTCGCGCGAGCAATTCGGTTTGTCCCTCTCAGTGAAAACTCCCCTGACGAACTGCGTTTACTCGCAAGGTTCCGCAAGCTATCACAACAGCACAAAATGGACGTCTTGATGATCATCGATTTATGGTCACAGGAACCTAACCTGATCTTGCTCCGCGCCGTAACTGAGCAAGGGAACCGATAGGCCGGAACCTCCCAAAAGAGTCCGGCCTTTTGGTTTTTAGTACCACTCACGGCCTTTCAAATGGCTCTTCTGGGCCAAACACTACGACGCCCCGCTCTCTTAAGCCATCTGCTCGCAGCTTATAAAGAGGGCCTTCGTGGAATATAACTAACCGAAGGGGCTCAGAATTATTAACAACACTTTCAAGTTCAGTATTCTTCGCTGCCTCAAGTTCTAATATGCGGCGTGACCAGCCTGCCGCGCTATTAACCACATAGTTACAGGTCACTCCCATAACCCACCCGCCAGCCCTCGGAATGTAAACGACAAGCCGCTTTTCTTTAGTGACTGGCGGGTCATACCAAAACGCTATTTTTGCCTCAAGTCGTAGCGGGTTCTCTCCGCCTGCCATAAACCAAAAGGTATACGGCGACATTTTTACCATTGATCGATATTGCAAAAACTCGCTGTAAACAGGACGCGAAGGGCCGGTCGCTTCATCGCTCGCAACGGACGCAGACGGAGAAGGCGCGGGGTTGGGCGTTAGAGCAGGCGTTGACGTTGCTGAGGGCGACACTGACGCAACCACTGACGGCGTAGCCGTCACGCTCGCGCTCGGCGTTGGGCTTGGAGTGGAAATCGATACCGACGTGGAGACAGGGCTGGGCGGCAGTGACGCCAACTCAGAGGCGTGTGATTTAGATCCGCTGCCAAAACGCCAACTCCCCCAACACGCTAAGCAAAATGTCAGTATTAAGGAAGCCGCCATCCCGAGTATTTTCAGGCAATAGAAAGACGGGCCACGTTTCTCCGTAAACTTCTCTGTGAGCACCAGAGACGGATACAGGTCGATTTCCTTTTCCGACTCAACTTTGACCTCCCGTATTAACTGCCTTGTCGCTTTCCATATATCAACCGTTAAAAAAACAGTTAGCCCAAAAACGGCAGGAAATAATAGATGTTTTAGGCTCCCCCATGAGAACGGCGAGTCCCGCTCGTCATAAACTTTTAGCCCGAGAGCAGCAAGGCCGGAGACGACGGCAACGGCAAAATCCCTCATGGAAGGTCGGGCCTCCGTAACGACAAGCCTGAAGAATCTGAGAAATAACGGAAACTGATTGACCGCCGGATCAGGCTGGGACATTGACCGGGATTACCTTCCCTCGGACGAGATAGAGGATCTGACTTTCCACGTACACTAGCAGCAACCTGATTAAGATCAAGATCAAATACAGGTAAAATGCTGTCAAATTTAGTGGCTATCATCTTCACCCCTAATTGACTACCGCGTCAAGTAGATAATTACCAATAAAGTTGACAAGGACGCACTCAAGCTTTATATTGTCCGAGCGTTCAAGGGTAAGTGTTGTTGCTGGGGATCTCAACCGTTCAGGCCCGCGGCAATCGCTTCCAATTTTTCCATGAACAGCGAGTCTGGAATGTTTTACTCAAGGAAGGTTTTTGGAGACTAAAAGATGAGCAAGATTATTGGAATTGACCTAGGAACAA
>DATFDT010000248.1:0-22812 GCA_035251975.1 Pyrinomonadaceae bacterium
ACAGAGAAGAACATGTGTGACGACTTTTTGGGCAAAGCCCCTGTCTAACCTGTCTAACTGTCTAACTACTTGATCCACTCCTCGGCGATCTCAGTTTCGACCTTTACCGGTACAGTCTTCAAATATTCCTCACCTGCGACACGCATCACTCTCTCAACCTTCTCGGCAATCGATTCAGCTTCGTCAGCGTCGGATTCAACGACAATCTCGTCGTGGATGATGTTGACGATCTTGGCGTTCGTTTCGCGTAATTCGTCGCGGAGAAGTTTTAAGGCACGTTTGAGAATGTCGGCGCTCGTGCCCTGGATCGGCGTGTTCTTGCCGTTGCGCTGTGTCATCGAGATTTGTTGGCGGTCGTTCTCGTCATAACGAAAGCGAACGAGTCGCCCGGAAGCAGTGCGCGCCTGGCGCTCGCTCACGGCCCTGTTCGCCGCCTCGCGCAAATATGTATCGAGTTGACGATAGGTGGAGAAGTAGCGGCGCAAGACGTTCTCCGCATCGGGCACGCTCAGCCCGGTCATCAACGCGAAGCGCTGCGCACCAATGCCGTAGACCACACCAAAGTTTAATCGCTTCGCAAAATCACGTTGGTCTTTGGTCACTTGATCGAGCGAGGCGTTGAAGACCTGCGCCGCCGTGACCCGATGCAGATCGGCGCCTGAGTTAAAAGCCTCGATGAAGCCGCGATCGCCGGAAAACTCCGCGAGAATCCGCAACTCGATCTGCGAATAGTCAGCGATGATCAACTTTCGTCCTTCCGGATAACCACTGAAACAGCGCCGGTACTCGACCGAGTGCGGCACTTGCTGAATATTCGGGTTCGTACACGCAAAGCGTCCGGTGGGCGCGCCAATCTGCCGGAAATCGGCGTGCAAACGCTTCGTCACGGGATTGATCATCTCGATCATGTTTTCACCGTAACTTGTTAACGCCTTCTGCACGGTGCGGTATTCGAGGAGGGTGCCGATGATCGGATATTCAACCGCGAGCGGCTGAAGTTTCCAGTTGCGCGTTGAATCAGGAACGGGAATGCCGAGACGAGTTAGCGCCTTAGTCAACTGCTGCTGCGAATCGAGATTGATGTCCTCACGTTGTGGACCACCGAAAAGAGATCCTTGGGACGACTCTTCCGCCAACACTTGCTGCAACTGCTCCGCCAGCTCGACTCGTCTCTTTTCGACGATGCTTAACTGCTCGAGCCAGCGCTCCTTGTGCATGTAAAAGCCCGCAAGCTCGATATCGACGACGGGCATCACGCACTCAAACTCGAGCTGCGCGACTTTCACGAGGGACTCAGATTTCAAACGATCGATCAGCTTTTCACGCAACGGTAAAAGAACCGCTGCATCGCGCGCGGCATACTCGAGCTGAGCTTCCGACAATTCGAAGTTCCAGTTGCTCAAACGCTCGGATTTGTCGACCGCTTCATTTAAATAGCGGCTTGCGACTGTTTCGAGACCGTGACGCTCTTCAATGTCGCCGGCGCCGACGAGCTGGCTGGCGAGCAGCGTGTCGAATAGTCCACCGAGATCGACACCGAGATTGTGCTTGATGAACTTCGCGTCGAATTTTGCATTATGCGCGATCTTGATCGGACGCGGGGCTTCCAGCAGGCGGCGTAGAGGCGCGAGGCCCTCATGGCCATTTGCGAAGTGATCGAAGTCGACGATGTAGACGCGATCCGTCGTGGCGAGTTGGATCAGTCGTAAGCGAGAGGTATACGGATCGAGATCGGTGGTTTCGGTGTCGAGACCGACCACCGGTTGCGTTGCGAGAATTTCGATTGCTTTCCGAAGCTCATCGGAGGTTTTAATTAGCTCGTAATTCATCAAAAATATAAGTCCTACAGGACCGATAGGACCTATATCGCCATCAGTCGCTTCAACATGAAAATCTGCCCTTTGTGCTGGGCTTCGTGATCGATCAAACGGTGCAGGATGTAGCGCAGGTTATATTCCGTCATCTCACCATTTCGCTCGAATGTGATGATGCGCTCGAGATCCTTGTCGTTGTATGAGAAGAGCACGTCGCGCGTTTGGTTGCGAATCAGCTCGATCTCTTTCAAACAAAACTCAGTCGTGTATCCCTTGCGCGCCACGCCGTCAATATCGTCGAGCACGTCCCAGTACGCAGCCTGCTTGTCTTCTTCGGTGAGCTTGTGGCCGCTGACAACCATTTGCATCCAGAACCACTCCGCCTCGCCAATGTGCAACACGAGACCGCCAATCGAGTGGGCGCCGAGAAACGCAGGCTTGCCGATCAAATCGTCAGGAATGGTCTTCACTGCCGCGACAACCTGCGCGCGCACTTCCTCCATGCCGCTGAGGTAGTAACCGATTCCTGTTGCTAAGCCTGGGGTTGGCGTTAACACTCGGCGTCTCATTCAATATCCTTTCTTCTCTGCGTAACCTCTGCGTTCTCTGCGTCTCTGCGGTTTCATTTACCTCAGAGACGCAGAGGACGCAGAGGTTACGCAGAGACATTCTCCGGGTGCGGCTTGACTAAAATCAGCAGCAGCAGCGCGGCCGTCGCACCCATGAACGCACTGACGAGAAACGCGACTGCCGGTCCTTTCCAATCCCAAATCGTACCCATCAGAAACGATGCCGGAAAAACCGTTATTCCGAATGCAAGATTGTACAAGCCGTACGCCGTTCCGCGTTGCTCGGGCCGCACCAAATCTGCCACGAGCGCTTTCTCAGCGCCTTCTGCGAGACCGAAGTAGATGCCGTAAACGAGGAACAAGACCCAGAGTGAAGCCTGGTGCGTCGCGAAAGCAAACCCCGCGTAAACTGCAGCATACAAAATCCATCCTGCAACGATCAATCGCTTGCGCCCGAGACGATCCGAGAGGTCGCCACCGAACAAAGAGCTCAACACCTTCATGCCGTGATGCGCCGCCCACAACAACGGTATGACCGCGACTGACACGCCTGAATCCATCGCTCGCAGGATGAGAAAACTGTCCGACGAATTGGAAAGCGTGAAGAGCGCGAGCACGAGCAGAAAGCGTTTGAAATTGCTATCAAACCCGCGCAACGAAAGCTTCTTGATCTCAGATCCGTGCCCCTCCTGTTGCGGCGACTCGCGCATGAAAAATATCGCGACAAGCACAGCGATCAACGCCGGCACTGACGCAGCTATGAATATCTTCGAAAACTCACCGGTGGTGGGAGACTTGGCGTTCGCGACGAAGAGGATGACGAGCAGGTAACCAACAAGTGGACCAATAACAGCGCCCGCGTGGTCCATCGCGCGATGAAACCCAAACGCAATACCGCGCTGCTCGACCCGAACCGTGTCGGCGATCATCGCATCACGTGGCGCCGTTCGGATTCCCTTGCCGATGCGATCTGTGAGCCGGATCGCGAGCACCTGCGTCCACGTTTGCGCGAACGCAAGCAGCGGCCTTGCAATCGAGGCAACTGAATAGCCCGCAACGACCAGCAGCTTTCGCTTCGCTAAACGATCGCTGAGATAACCGGCGAAGAGTTTTAGCAGGCTCGAGATCGACTCGGCGAGTCCTTCAATCGTGCCTATCGCGCGCGCCGAAGCACCCAGGCTGCTGGCGAGAAAGATCGGCAGCAGCGGGTAGATGATCTCGCTCGACGCATCGTTGAGCAGACTGACCAGACCGATCGCAAATACGTTGCGCGGCAGCCCGCGATAACGTCGCCACAAATTGGGTTGCACTTTGTTATCCACAGATTTCACAGATTATTCTTCTGTGTAATCTGTGGATGGATATAGCTCGCCCTGACTATGGTCTTGATGTTACCGCGAACGTGGAAGTCACCTTCGATATCAACCCGCAGCGGATCGCAGGCGGCGACGAAGTCTTCGAGAATGATGTTGATGACGTGCTCGTGAAAGATCTTCACGTTGCGAAAGGAATTGATGTATAGCTTCAAACTCTTCAACTCGATACAGCGCTCGTTGGGAACGTACTCGAGACGGATGGTCGCAAAATCCGGAAAATCAGAGAACGGACAGATCGCCGTGAACTCGGTGATCTCGAAATTGATCTTGATCTCACTGCCGGGAAACTCGTACGCGAACGTGTCGAGCGGAAACAGAGTCATCTCCGCTCGTGGCGTCGATTGAATATCGAGACATTGCTGATTTGTTGGATTCATCCGTTTTTAGTATGCAGGAGCGCGAGGACTGCTGCCACCTCTATCGAAGAATTTGATCAGTACCAGTCCTGCGAGGAAGCCGCCGACGTGCGCCGCATACGCAACGCCACCTTCCTGATTTCCACCACCAAGAATGCCGAGCCCGCTGATCAACTGGAACGCAAACCAGATCCCGATCGCAACGTACGCCGGCACGTCAGTCAAAAATCGGAAAAGGATTACCGTCACGCGCCGTCTCGGATGCAAAAGAAGGTAACCGCCGAGCACGCCCGAGATCGCGCCCGAAGCACCCAGACTCGGAACCAGCAACGCGTTTTCACTCGTCGCGAAAACCCCGGTCGTAAACACATGGGCCAACGAAGCGATCACACCGCACAACAGGTAGAAGATCACATACTTCACGTGGCCCAAACGGTCCTCGATGTTGTCGCCGAAGATCCAGAGGAAGAGCATGTTGCCGGCGAGGTGCATGAAGCCGCCGTGCATGAACATCGACGTGAATAACGTGAAGTAAACCGAACCGGGTGTTGGCCCAAGACCGGGAATGACTATTCGTTGACCCATGTACTGGACTGCCCGCGCGGGAGTGACGATATCGTGGCCCTGAAGTATCTCCGCCGGCACCGTTGAGAACGAATAAGTGAACTGGTCGTTACTGCCCAGCCCCTGCAAGAAAACAAAGACAAAAATATTGAGCGCGATGATGGCATAGTTGACGAGCGGCGTGATTTGCCTGTCAGTATTGTCGTCGTACAGCGGTAGAACCATGATCGCTCACCTCATGCAATTTTACAGCCGCGAAGCTAACGTTAATCTGCGTTAATCCGCGGCTAAAGCAGTCTCGCGTGTTTTCAATAATTCGTAACCTTCAGAACGCGCGACGTAAGTCGCGGCAGTGATATCGCCGGTGACATTCAACGTGGTGCGACACATGTCGAGTATTCGATCCACACCCAGAATGATCGCGATCAACGCAGGGTTCACACCGATCGTCACGAGCACGCCGATGATAAATGGAATCGAGCCCGACGGAATACCTGCCGTGCCGATGCCGCCGAGTATCGCGAGATAGACGACCATTAGCTGTTGGCCCAACGATAGATCGACGCCTGCGAGCTGGGCCAGGAACAACACGGTCACGCCTTCATACAACGCGGTCCCGTTTTGATTCGCAGTCGCGCCGACAGTCAAAACGAAACTATTGATCTGCGGTGGCACGCCGAGGTTTTGTTCTGAAATTCGCAATGCTGTCGGCAGTGTCGCATTCGATGACGATGTCGAAAACGCGGTCAACATCACCGTCTTTATACGGCGGAAAAATTCGAGCGGCGAGAGCCGCGACAGCAGATAAACTGACAGCGAGTAAACACCGAACATGTGCAGGGACAAACCGATTAGCACGGTCGCGACAAACCACGCGAGCGCTTGCAGCAGGTCCAGGCCGAAACGCGCCGTGTTGTTGAATAACAGACACGCGACGGCGTACGGCGCAAACTTCATGATGATCTCGATGATCTTCGCGGTGATCTCGTAAACACCTTCGAGCACACGCAACACCGGACCGGTAACACTTTCCGAAATCAGCGTGATCGCGATGCCGAGCATGAGCGCAAAGAACATGAGGTGCAGCATGTTCGCGTCTTCTTTTCCGGCGACTGCATAGAATGGGTTCTTCGGAACGATCGTTTCCACAAAAGCCATCAACGGTTTTGGCGTTGTGCTGCTCGCTTGCTTTGCCGCTTCGACGCTCTTTGTCGCGTCGTTCGCGTAGCGTTGCTGCAAGGCGGCGGCGGTGTTGGGATCGATGCGCTTGCCGGGCTTGATCGTGTTGGCGAGCGTGATACCGATTACGGCTGAGATCGCGGAAATCACGAGGCAATAGCCGAACGACTTGATGCCCACGCGCCCGAGTTTGCGAATGTCGCCGATGCCTGCGACGCCGACCACGAGTGAAGAAAACACGAGCGGGACTACAATCATCAGCAGCAAGCGCAGGAACAGTTGGCCCACCGGCTGCGTGATGTTATCGACGATCCAGACGACTGTCGGATGATCGCCGCCCAGGAGTTTATTAACAGAAATCCCAGCAATCACGCCGACCGCGAGTCCGATCAGGATCTTGGTATGAAGCGGAATGCCTTTTGGCTTGTCTGGCGTCTCTTCGTCAAGATCGGTTCCTACTTCACGTTCGAACGCATCTCGCTCGATTCGGTTTGGGTTGTCTCTTTTTTCAGGCATGTGTGTTTGAGATTTAGCGACCCCAGCGCAACTTGTCGCGCAGAACGTCGAAGTAGTTTCGATTGCTTGGCTGAATGAGATTGAAGGTCGTGCGGCTCTTGCGAATTCTGACGTGGTCCGCAACCTCCAACGGGAAACCGACCTGCCCGTCGAGCGTCAACGTTACGTCTTCCTTGTCTGTTTTTAGTAGTAACTCGATTTCCGCATCGTCAGGCACGACGATCGGACGATTCGAAAGCGTGAACGGGCAAATCGGAGTTATGACAACGGCATTCATCGAGGGAAAGATGACTGGTCCACCCGCGGAAAGATTGTAAGCAGTCGAGCCCGTTGGCGTTGAGACGATCAGACCGTCAGCACGAAACGAGTTGACGAACTGGCTGTTGAGATAAGTTTCGATCTCGATGATGCGCGCGAGTGCTGACTTGTTGATTACGACGTCGTTCAGGACGCGGTTCGTCCTCGGTGGATCGTCGCCATGGCAGTGCTCGACTGCAAGCATGACGCGTCGATCGAGACGGTAGTTTCCCGCGAGAATCGACTCGAGCGCGGTGTAAAGCTCTTCGATGCGAAACTCCGCGAGATAGCCGAGTCCGCCGTAGTTAATGCCGAGAACAGGAACTTCCTGATCGCCGATCATGCGCGCGGTGGCGATCATCGTGCCGTCGCCGCCGAGCACGAGCATCAGATCGACTTCAGCGGCGAGGTTTTTGTGCTCGACCTGCGGGACCGGGCAGCCGGTCTCGTGTTCGATGCGCTCGCGTTCGAGGTCTGGACCACCGACGAGCGTGATGCCGCGCTCCGCCAGCCACACGACCAACTCGCAGATGGTCTTCAGTGCCTCAGGTTGATGCGGTTTAAGAACTATTCCTATCCGCTTGATTGACGACATTGAGGGTGAATAGTACACAAAAGGCACAAAGAAGAACACAAAAGGCACAAAATCCTTTTTGTGTTCTTGTTTGTGCCTTTTGTGTACTAACGGCTGTAAAACGCCAGGTATTCGATGTTGCCTTCTGCGCCGGCGATTGGCGACTCGATGACATTCACGACTTCGAGGCCAAGGGTGCGTGCGGCGTCGTTTACTTCTTCAATCACGCGGGCGCGCTTCGCGGCGTCGCGCACGACACCGCCGCCGCCAACCTCACCACGCCCGACTTCAAACTGCGGCTTGATCAGCGTAACGGTTGCTCCGCCATCGACGAGCAACGGCACGATCGCCGGCAAAACCTTCGTCGCAGAGATGAACGACACGTCCATCACCGCGAGATCAAACTTGTTCGGGAAATCTTCCGGAGTCAGGTAACGGGCATTGACGCCTTCACGCACCTCAACCCGCGGATCGTTTCGCAGTCTCCAATCGAGTTGGTTGTGACCGACATCTATAGCAACAACCGTCTTCGCACCATGTTGCAACAGACAATCAGTAAACCCGCCAGTTGAAGCGCCAACGTCGAGACACGTCAGGCCCGCGACATCGATCTGAAACTCCCGCAATGCTGCTTCGAGCTTCAGTCCACCGCGCCCAACGTAACGACTCGTCGGATCGTCGCCGCCCTTGATACGAATTGCTGAGTTTGGATCGAACTGGTAAGAAGGTTTTTCAACGCGCTGCTCGTCGACAAGCACGACGCCCGCCATGATCATCGCCTGTGCTTTTGTACGCGACTCAGCGAGACCTCGCTCGACCAGCAGTTTATCTATTCGCTCACGCTTCACAGGATTAATATAACGCGGCGAATCGTGGTTAAGCTTCCTAAGCTCGTCTCGTCAAGGCCCTCGGTGTCTCGCTCAAGCTGAGATCCTTCGCGCAATCGGCACACAGCCAAACGATGATCTGCGGCGCATCAGACCAGAAAAACGACGTCACTTTACTCGCCATCTTCACGGCATCGTCAACACGCAATCGCTGCAAGGCTTGCAGGTAGAACACCCCATTGTAGAAATCACCGTCAGCTCCCTCCTCGCGGTGAATACACTCCCGCTCACGAAACATCTGCCTCTTCATTGATGTTCACCATAACGCGCTTGCATCGCGCGGAAAAAGATCAGTTATTAACTGTCGGGGTTATTAATTTGTGAGTTTTAAATCAGGGCGACAATTGACGATCGCAGCGATGTGATGATGCCATTCGATCCGGATTCCGTCAATACATCTGTTTTACGGACGATCTGATCGGCGGCGACGACCTTCGAAGATTTCGTCGAGGTTGGAAAGATCGCGATGGTTGTAACGATCCGCCCGGCGACGTTCGCGACGCTGCACGCGGCGTTCACGTCGCTCCTGCCACTCGTCGTAAAGCACCGCGTCGCGAATTTGTTGTAGCTGTTCTGCTTCGCTCGCCTGTCGCTCGTCACGATCTTCAACTCGATCGAGAATGGGCTGCTCGGGAACTATTCTGTGCTTCGTTACGGGTTCTTTCTTCGGCGTTACTGGCGTCTCTTCGGGAGTTGGTGTAGCGGTTGGACTACTCTGCACGACGGCAACCGGTGCGAGCGCGTCATCGGGCTCGACGGCAACTTCAGGTGCGGGTTGGGGAGCATTGCGCAGCTTCACATAAGACGCCACCAGCGCCGAGCCTGCGCCAAGCATCATCGCAATCGCGAAAGCAACACCCAGGAACCACTGGCGGCGGTGTCGCGCCTTCGCCTCGATCTTCTCCAGTGGCACAACGCGCCGCGCAGTGAGAACAGTCCGCTCGTCATTAAAATGTGGTTCTGCGTAATCCTTCATCGTTAAACCTCGATGGTTTGCAATCACGAGGCCAGACGGAAATTCGCTATTTTAGGGAGAGATTGCGTGAGGAAGGTTCCGTTTCGTGCACTAAAACAAAACCAGTGACGTAAAAAGGCACAAAATTGTTTTTTGCGACTTTTGTGCCTTTTTGTGGCTAATTCTTTCTTGTGCCTTTTGTGGCCAGGCGGCGATCGTCGAGGACTTCGACATTATCACGGACGCGCGTGTAGATGCCGTCCGAATCGAGACCATACTTCGCCAGCAACAACTTCGCGTCGCCGTGCGTGATGAGGCGGTCCGGGATGCCCATGCGAACCACGCGAACCTGGTCCTGCAAACCGTTCTCTTCGAGCAGCTCCATCACCGCGGATCCGAAACCACCGGCCAGGTATGCCTCTTCAACCGTGACGATCAATCGCTTGGTACGCGCGAGCGCCAGCAGTAACGGCGTGTCGAGTGGCTTCACAAAGCGGGCGTTCACAACAGTCGTCTCGATTCGATCTTTTGCGAGGCGGTCGGCTGCCGCGAGTGACGGATGGACCATCGCGCCGTACGCGACGATTGCTACCTCACCACCATCGCGCAGTATCTCGCCTTTACCGATTTCGAGTAGCTGCGGCTCGCGATCAAGCGGAACACCGATGCCGTTGCCGCGCGGGTAGCGCATGGCTGCCGGTCCAGTGTGCTCCAGCATCGTAAACATCATGTCGCGCATCTCGCCTTCATCCTTGGGCGCCATCACGACGATGTTTGGAATCGGACGCAGATAAGCGATGTCGAGCAGCCCGTGATGCGTTTGTCCGTCGCCGCCGGCGATACCGCCACGGTCGAGACAAAACTTCACGTTAAGATCCTGGATGCAAACGTCGTGTATAACCTGATCGAAACCGCGTTGCAGGAAAGTCGAATAGATCGCGCAGACGGGTTTCAGTCCTTCGCACGACATGCCTGCCGCGAACGTGACGCAGTGTTGCTCGGCGATGCCGACGTCGAAAGAACGATCGGGAAACTGCTCGAGCGCTGTGCAAACGCCTGTGCCGTCAGGCATCGCGGCAGTCAGCGCCACGACTTTCGGATCCTTCGCCATCAGCTCAGCAAGCGTGTTACCGAAGACAGTCGTGTAAGTCGGGATTTTTGAAGAGCTCTTGTGCGGTTTTCCGGTTTGAAGATCGAAAGGGCCGGTTGCGTGCCAGCGATAGTAATCGGGCTCGAAATGCGGAAAGCCTTTTCCTTTTGTCGTGAGGGCGTGGACGATCACCGGACCGTCTTTGATCTGTTTGGCTTCTTCGAACGCGGCGACGAGAGCGCGCGGATTGTGGCCGTCGACGTAGCCGATGTATTTGAAACCGAGCTCATGGACGAGAGCGCCGGGCAGTACCGCGGCAGCGATCATGTCTTTCATGGTCTTTGCCGCTTGATGTAATCGCTCGCCGACCGAAGGAATCGCGAGTAGCTTCTCTTCAACTTCGTCTTTAAACCTGTGATAGCCGTGCGCGCCGCGGATGCGGTTGAGATAGCCGGTGAGCGCGCCGACTGCGGGTGCGATCGACATTTCGTTGTCGTTCAGTACGACGATCAAACGGCTCTTCAAGTGACCGGCCTGGTTGATCGCTTCCATCGCCATGCCGCCCGCGAGTGAAGCGTCGCCGATCAGCGCTACTACGTGGTGATCTTCGCCTTTGTGATCGCGTGCGATGGCCATGCCGAGTGCGGCGGAGAGCGACGTGGAAGCGTGTCCGGCGCCGAATGTGTCGTATTCAGATTCGTCGCGGCGCAGGAAACCGCTGATGCCGCCGTACTGCTTGATCGTCGGGAGCAAATCGCGTCGCCCGGTGAGAATTTTGTGCGCGTAAGCCTGGTGGCCGACGTCCCAAACCAGTCGATCTTCCGGCGTATTGAACGCGTAATGCAGCGCTACGGCGAGCTCGACGGCGCCGAGCGACGCGCCGGTATGGCCGCCTACTCGCGACATCGTTTCGAGTATGTAGTCGCGAATCTCGTCGGCGACGGTTTGAAGTTGATCTGGTGAAAGAGCGCGCAGGTCGGCTGGTGAGTTAATACTCTCGAGAACTGTCATCGTGGCCGCATTGTACTCCAATCAGTGGCATTGGCCGATTCACTTGGCGATATAAAGTACTCTGCCCAGTTCGCCATGTCAAATTATTTTTTCCCGCAAAAGCGGGAAAACTTATGTCAGGAACGCCGCAACTTCAGGACGGCGATCTCGGGGCGCGCTCCGAAGCGCAGCGGTAGACCAATCACGCCCGTTCCGGTCGAGACATAAAGTTGAGTCTCAGCACGTTGAAACAACCCGCGCGCGTATTTCAAATCCTGGGTGAATAGACGCGCGGGCGCACCGAAAAATGGGAAATTCAATTGTCCACCGTGCGTGTGGCCACTCAGGATGAGCGACACATTCTTCGTCTGCTCGAAGTCGAGCACTGTCGGCTGATGCGAGAGCAGGATCGTCGGCGCGTTTGTCTTCAAACCCGAGAACGCGCGCGCCCAGTCGGTTGCGTTCCAGGACCAATCGTCAATGCCGGATAACTGAAGCGAGTCAGAGCGTCGCTGGAGCGTCGTGTGTGCATTGTTCAGCACGGCGATGTGATGGCGTTCGAGCGCGCGTGTCGTGAGCTCGGGATCGGTGTAGTGATCGTGATTACCGAGCACGGCCCAAACGCCCTCCGGCGCACTCAATGCTGAAAGTGCTTCGGCGCAAGGCTCGATGTAGCGACGGTATGTCGTACTGTAGTCGCCAGTGAGCACGAACATGTCCGGCTTTGTCTGCTGCGCGAGATTGACCACTCGTCTGACTTCGCTGATCCCGAGGATGCGGCTGTGATGAATGTCTGTGAGTTGCGTGATACGAAAGCCTTCGAATGCTTGCGGCAGATCGCGGATGAAGATGTCCGTCTCAGATACCCAATAATTGTAAGGTTCGATAAGCCGCGCATACGCAGCGGTCGCTGAAACCGCAGCGAGTGGCGCCGCCACCAGGCCGCGCAGAACATCACGGCGCGTGAAGGATTCAGGCATGCGTGAGATTCTACTAAAAACATTGAGCCTTTCCTTGACAATCCGCGGCTCGCGACTAGAATTAGTCTTCGCCTGTTTGAGGTACGGAGATGTGGCCGAGTGGCTGAAGGCGGCGGTTTGCTAAACCGTTAAGGGTCAAAAGCCCTTCACAGGTTCGAATCCTGTCATCTCCGCCAGTTATTTTCCGCCAGAATGTCAGTTCGCGTTCGCTTCGCACCATCACCCACGGGCTACCTGCATATCGGCGCCGCCCGTTCGGCCCTTTTCAATTGGCTCTACGCACGAAAAACCGGCGGCAAGTTTCTCCTTCGCATCGAAGATACCGATCTCCAGCGCTCAACTGAAGAATCAACACGCTCGATCATCGAAGGACTCGAGTGGCTCGGACTCGACTACGACGAAGATCTCGTCTTCCAGTCAGCAAACGCGCCCGCCCATCGTGCTGCCGCGAATCGCCTGCTCGACGAAGGCAAGGCGTACCGCGACTTCACTCCGAAAGAGCAACGGGCGGACAATTCAGTTAAAGAAGACATCTCGCAACGCGCACGCGCTCAATCTATGGAGGGCACGGACCAGCGCAGCAATCCGTATCGCGATCTGCCGAAAGAAGAATCTGATCGACGCGCTGCCGCGGGCGAGCCGTTTGCCGTTCGCCTGAAAGTTCCGCCAGAAGGCCAGACGAAATTCGACGACATCGTCTACGGTCCGCAGGAGCGCAGCCACACGGAGATCGAGGATCTCGTGTTGCTTCGTTCAGATGGTCACCCGCTTTACAACCTGTCAGTGGTGATCGACGACATCTCGATGGGCATCACGCACGTGATTCGCGGACAGGACCACCTCACGAACACACACAAGCAGATTTTGCTTTACGAGGCGCTCGGCGCGACTGTGCCACGATTTGCGCACCTGCCGCTGATACTCGCGCCGAACAAAGGCAAACTCTCGAAACGTAAGCACGGCGAGGTCGTTTCCCTCACGACGTATCGAGACCGCGGTTTCGTGCCGGCGGCGTTTCGAAACTTTCTCGCCCTCCTTGGCTGGGCGCCGCCGGAAGGCAAGGAAGTGCTCAGTAAAGAAGAGCTGGTCGAGTATTTCTCGCTCGAAGACATCGGTCGCGCGAATGCCATCTTCAACTTCCATGAGCATGATCCGCGCCGCTGGACCGACGACAAGGCGCTCTGGATGAACGCGGAATACATTCGCACGATGCCGCTCGATAAACTGTTGCCGATGGTGAAAGCTGAGCTACGTGCGAACAAACTCTGGCGCGAAGAGTATGATACGCACGACAGTGAGTGGTTTCGTAAGACTGTCGATCTAATTCGCCAGCGTTATTTCACGCTGAAAGATTTTTCGGAGCAGGGTCGCGCATACTTTTCTGATGATTTCGATTTCGACGAGGCGGCAGTCAACAAGAACTTGCGCAAGGAGCCGCGCTTGCGAGAGCTGCTGAGTGGTCTCGCTGATAAGATGGAGACTGTCGAGCCGTTCAACGTCGAGACGGCGGAAGCAGCGTTGCGGGCATTTGCTGACGAAGCTGGTGTGAAGGCCGGGTTGCTGATCAACGGATCACGCACGATGCTCACGGGCCAGGCCGTTGGGCCATCGATGTTCGAGATCTTCGACGTCATTGGCCGCGACGCATCGGTGCAGAGACTAAGAAGCGGTATACCGTGGTAGAGGAGTTTCTTGATGCTTAAAGTATTCGCCTTGATCCTTCTGACGTGCGGAGTTGTTGCGGCTCAGAATTCAAATTCTTCAACTACAACCGAGCGGCAGAGAAAAACAAACACGAACCGAGCGGAAGCACCCGCCCCTCCGAAGAAGGCGCCCGCACCCGCATCAACCGCCCAGGAGCCCGGCTCTGAAGGCGTACTCGCCGCGTTCAACACACTGCTCGACGGCATCAGGCACGCAAGCGTCGATGAAGTCATGAGCGCTTACTGGAACAATCCGCGGCTCAATCTCTTCAACTATAACGGCACAGTTACAAAAGGCTGGGAACAGGTCAGGAAGAATCGCGAGAGTTCGTATCCCGAGATCAAAGACGTAAAGCTCGAGGTGCGCGATGTGTCAGTGACAATGCTTGGGCAAACGGGCGCGGTAGTTACGTGCCAGTGGAAGCAGTCGCAAACTTATAAAGGCGCGCCGGAGACTGTTTCGGGCCGGATGACGCTCGTGTTCAAACGCATCGGAAATGCCTGGAAAGCGATTCACCTGCACTCATCGACCGACACGCCAAACCCCGCCGTGATACCGCCGTCCGAACAGCCCGTCGCAAGCCCAACACCTGCTTGAAATCAACTGTAGGGGCGGCCCTCCGTGGCCGCCCGTTCTTTTTAGTCGCAAGATTCAACGCACGGGCGGCCACGGAGGGCCGCCCCTACAGTTGACCCAAGCATGATCAGAAACGGGAAGATCTCAACGGTGTAACGTGGCTCCGGATTCTCCAGAGTCGCAAAAAATCCAAGGCGCAAAAAGATCAGTAACGCAGCGAGCAGCAACCATCTCTTTTCTCCTGAACGCCAGAGCAACCATCCACCAATTACACCCAACAGCGTGTAAATCCCTGTCAATCCGGCGAACAGCGGCAACCAGTACTGCTGGTGAATATCGTGATCGAGATCGTCGAGCGGCAAGAGTTCGCCGTTGAATGGGTAGTACTGCGAGTGAGTGTCAAACCAAAGCGTCATCGCACGCTTCAACGGCAACTTAACGTAGTAACGAAGAGGAGAACGTGCGACTCGTTCCTGCCCGATTTGCGCGAAGCCAGCGTCGATCTCAGGCGTCATCTCGACGTTAGCGTCCGCCGGCTCAGGATGCTCCTCAGGCTCGGGCTCTTCTTCCGGTTGGTCCTCTTCATCGCCAGACGAATCATCCTGATCGTCTGCTTGTTCAACCTCGTCGCCGTCCGGATGATTGTACTTCTCGAACAGCGCGGCGACGCGGTCACGCTCTTCCTTCGAGTCGAACGCGCGCGCCGGAAAATCCTCTACATGAATCTGTCGCGTGTCCATCGCCCAAAGCGCTGGAGCGACGTAGCGCTGATCGTCAAGCCACGTCCGCACCCACAGCAGGTATCCACGCGGCACAAACTCGCCTGGCATCTCCGCATGGGCAGGCGAGAGCGGCTGAAACACGTGGAACAGGCGTCGATTGCGAATGGTCCACGGCACGAGGACGACACAGAAAGCTAACGAGAAAATAGCCGCTTGAAGAGTCGCTTCACGGAACTTGCGCAAACTTGAAAGCATCAGCGTGAGGCCGATAGCTGCAGCAAAGAGACCGCTGTCGGGACGAAACAAGACCGCGACGCCTGCGATTAAACCAGTCACGATCCACCACGTGAAGACTCGTTTCCGCTCCGTAGCCTTGAACGCAAACGTCGCGGTGAGCACTGTGGCGACAGCGAGAAAGTTTGTCGGAACTTCGGTGAGGATTGTCGCGACGTAGATAGCTGTGAACGGGCACACGGCGGCAAGCGCAAGCGCGATCATCGCCGCCGAGTGTTTTCGTGACCACGCAAATACGACGAGCGCGATCAAGATGCACGTGCCAGTATCAATCACAGCCTGGACCACGCGGACAGCCGTGTTGTTGCCGTGACCAAAGCTCGAATAAATCGCAGCGATGAAGAGCGGATAACCCGGAAGCCGGATCAACGTCGGCGTATAAGGTGCCCGGCTCTCGATCGAATAGACCTGTTGTTCGAGTACGTTGCGCGCGATCTGTGCGTAGATTCTACCGTCGTCCGGTTCATCATTTGGGAGTCGCAGAGCGATGAACAGACGAAAGCTAACGGCGATGACAACTAAGAACGCATAAATTAACCAACGCGACTTGGTAGACATGTCAGTTGTAGACAGGATTACGGATTTTCAGGATTAGCATGTAAATCCTGAAAACATTTTGTAACTCCTGTCGAATGGCTTACGGCCCAGCCTCAGCCGTCGCCTTCCTTTCGAGCTTGCCCCACCCGACAACCGGCCCGCGAATCGCCATCGCCACCGACTTGATCATCACGTAGTACATCACCTGCCGGTAACAGAACCGCTGCAGGAACAACCACCACAACAAACTCCAACGCTCGCGTCGCTCCAGCAAAAACGCAAACCACGCCGACACCCAATCGATTGCGAGAAACAATGCGTAGTAAAGGATCACCTGCTGCAAGTTTGTCGATGAATATTCCGGCCCCTGTTGCCAGCGATCGATCGCGCTCGAAACGAGCACGTAGATCAACATCAGATCCATGACCGGCGAGATCAGCGGAAACAATATTTGAAAAATCCAAACATTCGGCATCGCGATAAACCCGAGCGCGCCATAACGTGGACGCAACAGCGCGTCGCGATGTTTCCACATGCACTGCAACGTCCCGTAGGCCCAGCGGAACCGCTGCTTCGCGAGCGAGCGAAGATTGTGTGGCGCTTCAGTCCACGCGATCGCCGTTTCTTCATAACCAATCGTGTAACCGAGCCGCCTGATCCGCAGCGTCAAATCCTGATCCTCGGCCAGCGTGTCAGACGGAAAACCACCAGCTTCGATCAACAGATCGCGGCGCCACGCACCGACAGCGCCAGGCACGACCGTGATGCAATTCAAACTCGCAAACGCGCGGCGGTCCATGTTCTGCGCGGTGATGTACTCGAGCGCCTGCCAGCGCGTGACGATGTTCACACGATTGCCAACCTTCGCATTCCCCGCAATCGCGCCGAGATGTTTGTCGTAAAACCTGTGCGCGAGCGCGCCGACTGTTTGCGGTGCGAACAACGTGTCAGCATCGAGCGCGATAACGATCTCGCCGCGCGCGTATCGCAGTCCGATATTGAGCGCCGCCGCCTTGCCCGCATTCGCAACCGTGAACAACCGCACACGCTCTTCAGTCGCAAATTTCTCCGCCACGACTTTGCTCGTGTTGTCCTGCGAACCGTCATCGATGACGAGGATTTCGTAAGCTGAATAATCCGAAGCGAGCAGACTGCGGATCGTGTTCTCAATCACAAGCTCTTCGTTGTAGGCAGGAACGATGATCGAAACAGACGGGGTGTAATCGCTGCCCGCGTGAATGCGTTCGCGATGGTACGATCGGAACCACTGTCCGACCGCGAGCGAGCCGATAAATAACAACCGCGCGAGACCAAGCAGGATTCCGATCAAAAAGATCCACTGCAAAATCCAACTGCCTGTGGATAAAAAGAAAAATGTGATCGCATCAGCGCGCGTGAAGACGCGTTGGTTCGTCGGAATCACCGGCATCACCTGGTCTCGCGAGAATCCGCCGAGCTCCGACACCGGAACAAACCGAAACCCGCGCGCTTTCAACTCGTGAATCAAACGCGGCAACGCTTCCACTGTCGCCGATCGATCGCCACCCGAGTCGTGCAGCAAAACAACTTCGCCACGTGTTTCCGGATTCGTATCAGTTGCACGATCGATCGTGCGTTGGACGATTTGATCCGCAGTGACTGGAAGTTGCCAGTCGTCAGGATCGATGCGCACACCAACCATCACATAACCGAGGTTCTGCGCGACGAGCGCTGGCTCAACTTCCTGCGGCTTATCAGCTTCCGCGTCGCCGAAATATGGCGGACGAAACAGCACCGTCGATCGGCCGGTTACCGATTCGATCAAACGCTGTGTCGCGTTCAATTCGAGCTCAGTCAACGAGAGGGGAATTTCGCCGAGGTTCGGATGCGTGAATGAGTGGTTGCCGATCTCGTGGCCCTCTTCAGTGATCCGTCGCATGAGTTCCGGATACGCCTGACCGTTCTTGC
The DNA here is from genome assembly GCA_035251975.1 of Pyrinomonadaceae bacterium. GTDB lineage: Bacteria > Acidobacteriota > Blastocatellia > Pyrinomonadales > Pyrinomonadaceae > PSRF01. The sequence goes on from DATFDT010000248.1 coordinate 17,928, forward strand.
CGATGATGAAGAATGTTGCGGGAACGTTTTCGCGTTTGAGGATGTCGAGGATCGCGGGCGTCCAGCGCGGATCGGGACCATCGTCAAACGTCAGCGCAAGCATGCCGGGACGATCGCCGGTTCGTTGCACGACGTACGACGACGGCAACGCCGTGAATTGTTCCGAGTTGATAAAACCGTTCGAATCAGCCGCGAGATCGCGCGCGCCCTTCTGCGGCCGCGACATCACTTTCAACAGCTCGCCGTTGCCTTCGAAGTCGACTTCGTAACCGTAGTTGATCGTGCGCAGTGCGTCAGGCGAGCTGTTCTGCGTGCCGAGGATGGACCACACTGATGGATCTTCAGATCCGAGACGCCAGATTCCGAATCCCGCCGGCTTGTAACCGCTCGCTGCTCGCATCTGGTTGTAAGCCGTGACGCCGTCGAGAAACCAAACCTTGTGATGCGACTGATCTTCTTCGTCGTATTCGAAGTAAGGATTGCGCGAGGCGGAATCGAAACTCGGCGCGGCGCTCGATTCGCGCGCGTTGATCAGTGCTTCCTGAAATGTGACTTCCTCAGCGGTGTTGGTCGCGTCGCTCCAGTTGTAGCCGTAGTTGCCGAGCGCGATGATGGTCTTCGCGGAGTCGAGGTCGTGCATGCGCTTGATGAGGTTTTGTTCGAACCAGTCCTGCGCGGCGACCGGGCCGGCGTCGCTGCCGGTCCAATGCTGATCGTAAGCCATCAGGATCAGGTAATCGGTCGCGGCGGAGTACGCTTTGTAGTTCCAATCAGGGTTGTCGAAAGGCACGGCCTGGACGACTAACAGCCCTTTCGCGGCAAACGTCGTGTGCAGCTCCTGCATGAACGTGAGCAGGTTGGCTTGCGCAGATGCGGGCGGCTCTTCGAAGTCGACGCAGATGCCCGCAAACCTGTTGTCCTGCACGAATGACGTGAGCGAGTTGATGAGTCGTTGCCGGTGCGGCTCGTCGGCGATGGTGCGTGCGAGCAGGTCGCTTTGCCACTTCTCGTTAAAAACGTTCTGCACCATCGGCAGGATGCGTACTTCCGGCCGCGTCACGCGAATCCAGTTGAGCGCCGGGATGTGAACGTCGGTGGCGAGCGGGTTCGAGCTATCGTCTTGCAAGTGCGACCACTCCGCGACGACCCAATCAAGATGATCGAGATTGCGTTTGAGCGATTCGTAGCTCGACTCGTCCCAGTTAATAAAGAAGCCGACTGACAACGGGCGCGTTGCGGGAACAACGGGCGCCGGGACAGCCGGCGGCGCGGGAACGACGGAAAGGTGCGAGCGGCGCCGGGCTGGAACGACGTATTTCGTGGTGGCGAGCGCGTGTTGCAGCTCGGCCTGCGCGCGCTTTGCCTTGCGTTCACTCGGATTCGCGGGAAGATTTGGCGGCTTTGGCTTCAGGTCTGTCGTGCGCGGGAGATTTGGGATCGGTCGCAGGTTAAAGCTGGGCAGAACCGGATTCGCAAACACGCTGACAATGAAGACGATAGCGAGCGCCGTTACGAGAACTGAAAGTGCGAGCCATATACGACGCACGCGCCGCCAGCGGCGGCCGTGGGGGTCATGGAAAACGGGAGATTCCGAGGCTGACAAGTCGCACCTCTCGGCAGGAGCTTGCCACAAAAATTCGTGAGCCACTGCGGAAGGTAAACACAGGCGCCGCGGCAAAGTCTTTTATACTTTTGCGCTTTCGTTGGGAACAACTGTAGGGGCGGCCCTCCGTGTGGCCGCCCGTTCGACCTCTCGCGCGACGGGTGGCCACAGAGGGCCACCCCTACAGTTGAATTCTGGAAGAGTGAAAAAGCCGTCCACGACAATACGCCGTGGACGGCTTCGGTGAACTGTTGGGATTGGCCTGATGGCTACTGTGTGCAACTCGAAAGGAGGAGCACTATGCAGTGAGACTTCGGAACCAGAATCCTAACGGTTTATCTGGTTCAGAGGTCAGGCCGCAGCCACCTCACTGTGATAAGAACTCATAAATTTTAGAATCACCTCCTTTCCAGTGTTGCATGGATAATAATTCACAAGAGGGTGAGCGTCAACCGGTAATTTTTATAGGACCTATAGGACGAATATGACCTATTCGATCAACTTACCGCCAGCGTAAACGCTCGATGGATGTTCGATACCGAAGAAGTAAGCGAGTTCGCGGTAGTCGCTGCAATCGTGAACGACGAAGTCAGCGATCTTACCGGCTTCGAGTGAGCCGAGTTGTGCGCCGCGATTCAAACTGTATGCAGCGTTGAGCGTCACAGATGTGATTCCTTCAGCGGGTGTCATCTTCATGTGTGTTGACGCGAGCGAGAGGATCATCGGAATTGAAGGTGTTGGTGAAGATCCGGGATTGAAGTCAGTCGCAAGCACGACAGCGAGGCCCGCATCGATCATCTCGCGCGCTGCCGGATAGCGTGTCGAACCGAGCGCATAGACAGAGCCCGGCATTAACACTGGTTGTACACCGGCTTTCTTCAATGCTGCGATGCCCGCGGCGTCTGTGTGCTCGAGATGATCGGCAGTCACAGTGCCCAGCTCTGCCGCCAGTTGTGCGCCACCGGAAAGCGACAGCTGATCCGCATGAATGCGCAGACCCATTCCATGACAACGCGCTGCGGAAAGAATCTTCCACGCTTCGTCAGTTGTGAACACTTTCTGCTCACAGAACACGTCGCAAAACTCCGCGAGCTTCTCGTGCGCGACCGCCGGCAGCATCTCATCGATGATCAACTTAACGTACTCGTCGCGTCGTGAGCGATATTCCGCAGGAATGCTGTGCGCACCGAGGAAAGTCGGCACGTAACGCAAAGAGGTTTCGCTGCCGAGTCGTTTGATAACGCGCAGTATCTTAAGCTCGTCTTCGAGTGATAATCCGTAACCGGACTTTGCTTCGATCGTCGTTGTGCCGGAGCGCAGAAACCATTCGCTGTAAGTCCAGCACTCATACGTCAACACTTCCTCATACATCGCCCTCGTCGCATTCACAGTCGACTGAATCCCGCCACCACGCGCCGCAATCTCCTCGTAGGTTGCACCTTTGCTACGCTCTTCAAACTCACTGACGCGCGTGCCGCCGAAGACCGGATGCGTGTGCGCATCAACAAACCCCGGCAACACAACCTTCTCGAGCGCGTCCACGACTTCAGTCTCGCTGTCGATTAGTAACTCGATCTCATCTCGACTGCCAACGCTCTCGATCACTCCATTGCGAACAAACATCCCGCCGTTCGGGATAATCCCAAGCTCACGCAACTCCGGACCAACGCGCGGACGCGCCGGTCCAACCAGCGTCACGAGCTGCGAACAGTTAACAACTGCTAACGTCTTACTTTCCTTTTCTGAGGACATAGAGCGCGACGCCAACGACATTAGCTATCACGACAGTAATGATGATCTTCAGACCAAACGATCGAAGATCACCCACGTCCGTGATTGGAACGATTGAGTAACGGATATAGATCAGAGTGACGATAAATCCGGATGCGCACGCGATCTTGAGCCACCACGGTGCTTTAACGCCCAGAGCCTTCATTCCAAACAGCGGAATCGCAAACAGGACCAGGTACGTGAGTGCATAGAAAACTCCGCCGGCATTGTCGATCAATTGAAATGCTTCGTGCGCGTGTACACCGCTGAGGCTTGCTGCACCGATTACCAACGTCACTACGCCCACAAATAAAATCGAGTTGATTGGCGTTTTGTACGTCGCGTGCAGCCGGCTAAACCAGGCGGGCAACAAGCGATCCCAGCCCGCCACCATCGGCAGACGCGTGTTGCCGACGAAATAGAGGCTCATCAGCGCTATTGTGCGAACGGCGATGCCGAGAATCGCGATAGAGCCCACAGCTCCAACCCAACCCAATGATCCAAATCCGATCGAAAGTACCTGCGGAATCGGTCCAATCACATCGATGTGATCGCGCGGAATAAATGCGACCACGGAGCTCGTACCCAGGATAAACATCAACGCGATTATGGGGGCCGAAATCACCACCGAGCGCGCGATGTTCTTTGCCGGTGAACGGGTTTCACCCGCGGCAATGGCAATGTATTCGAACCCTGTCAACGCGCCGAGTGCGAGCTTGCTGCCGACGTTGACGTTGTATTCAGAAAAGGTTGGAAGCTGGACCGCAAATGGTTCGTACGGACTTCCTAGTGCGCGCGAAAGAGCGAAGAGCGGCAACAAGATCAAGGTTGCAAAGGTGATCATGTGCACGATGCCGCCGACATTGTGAACCCACTTGCCAAGCGCCAGGCCTCGTGTAGCCGCGGCAACCATTGCTGCCACGAGGAAAAAGCTGATCAGCATGTTCATACTCATGCTGTCTCTGATCCATGCCGCGGGTGGCCCAATGGCGTAAGAAAAGTTTGTGGTCACCACCAATCCGGTGCCTGCGAGAATCGTGATAGCAAAGACCCAGAGGTTCCACCCAACCATGAACGCGACGAAATCGTTGAACGCCAGCTTAGACCATTGATACAGCCCGCCCTCGTACGGCATCAGACGATTGAGAAAGATCACGGCGACCGCGAGTGGCACGTAAAACGTGAGGATAGCAAGGATCCAGAATGCGCTCTGCTGGCTACCTAACCGCGCGGCCCAACCGACCCAGAATGTTCCGACAACGAAAACAACCTGCGTCAGAACGAGGTCAAATAATCCGAGCTCTTTTTTGAAGACTGCACTGCGAGCTTCAACATCACGCTCGAGCTCAGTGACGGTCGGCGAGGTATTGGTGGTTTCAGTGTTCATCGGCGCTCTTCAGTACACAAAAGGCACAAAAGAACAAAAGGCACAAAATCAGAAACGCATTTATATGCCTTTTGTGCTTTTTGTGTACTCACTGTCCAGCCATTGGACCACATCTGAACGCATTT
>DATFDT010000249.1:0-3389 GCA_035251975.1 Pyrinomonadaceae bacterium
AAAACAACCGGTTCGCCATCGCCTTCGATCTCGTAGTAAAGCTCCAGACCGTTGACTAATGTCCTGGGCACTTAGAAATTCACCTTGAACGCAAACTGGATCACGCGCGGTCCCGAGCTCGTCGCCGTAACCTGTCCAAACGTCAGTGGCACGGCGACGTTATTGTTCGGATTCGCAAAGTTGGCCCAGTTGAAAATGTTGAAAAACTCCGTGCGAAACTCGCCCCGCACTCTTTCCGTGATTGGAATGAACTTCACGATTGAGAAGTCCATATTCTTCTGTCCCGGACCATAAAGGAAATTGCGCGGCGTGTTTCCAAACGGATTGTTCGGATCGAAATTCGGATTCGTCGGAATTCCCAGGCTCGTTCCCGACGCGACAAACGGTCTCGAAGCAACAAACGCGTTAACGTTGAAGAACGCGTTGAGCCGCTCCTGGGTGCTGCCCGACGTCTCAATACTGCCGGTAAACCCGGGCGCGGAATTCGCACGCTGAACGATGTTATTGCCGACGACGTCGATGATCGAATACGGAGTTCCTGTCTGCAACGTCAGGATACCGTTCAACTGCCAGTTGTTCAGAATAGCGCGCGCGGAGCTCGACTCAGAAACCAGCTTCGGCACGTCGTAAACAAAGCTGGTGACGAAGCGATGGCGCCGGTCGAAATCCGACGGTCCATAGTTCGTTCTCCAGTTGAACTGATCGCCAGCGACCGCAAATAACTCATTCACTGTGCCGCCCGAGTAGTAGTCATTCGACTTGCCATAAGTGTAGGCGCTCAGGAATTGCAAACCGCGACTGAAGCGCTTCGTGACGCTGAGCTGAAGCGAGTTGTAATCCGAATTCGAGGTCGACTGCACCTGTTGGATACCACCGGCGACGTTCTTCTGTATAGAAAGGGCAGTGCCGAACGGCGCAGTAAAAACGTTCGCCGCGCGGTTATATATCGGCTGGTTCAGAGTAATCACCTGCAACAGCTTCGTTCCCTTTGAACCGACATAACCGGCCTCAAAAAGGAAGTCTTTCGCAAACTCCCACTGCACGTTTGCGTTGTATTGCTGGATATACGGCGTTCGCAATTCCGGATCGATAAAGATGCCGCTGATCGGTACGCCAACGATGGGCGCCAAAGGTGCGAGCGGCGACGGAATTGTCGGATTCACCGGAAACTGGCCAGGTTGCGGCACCGGAATGAACGGATCCGCCATCGTCCGCAAAATGCCCGGCAGCCCGACTGCCAGCGCGAGATACGGATAATTGAGCAACTGCGTGTTCGCGTAACGAGTCGAGAAGCGATCGTAATAAATGCCGTAACCACCGCGCGCGACGAGCGTTCCCGAATCGTTCAAGCGATAAGCAAAACCGACGCGCGGCGCGAAATTGTTTTTGTCATTCGGCACAAGCGTGTCTTCAACCGTGGGCACGTTGGCAAGTGTTCCGTTGCCCGCCTGCACAAATCCATTCGGCGGACCAGCAGGCACGGCTGTCGTTCCCTGTCGAAACTGATCCGGCAAAAAGTTTACGAGTCGCCCACGCGTGTCGACTGGATAACCGTAAAAGTCGTAGCGCACTCCGAGGTTCAACGTCAGCCTAGAGTTGACCTTCCAGTCGTCCTGCACAAAGCCGCTCCAATCGTTGACGCGCAGGGCGCGATCAAACACGCCCGAGCCGATGATCGACACACCATTGCCGGCCAGGAAGGCGGGGAAGCTCGAGAAAATTACCTGCCCGCGCGAGAACGCGTTGAAGTAGAAGTTGACCTGCGAGCGTCGATACTCACCACCGAGACGCAAACGATGATTGCCTGCGACGATCGAGAGCGTGTCGCCATACGTGAACGCGTTGATGCGTGACGATTGATCCGCGAATGGCGACGAGCCGGTCGTGAACAATCCCGTCACGGTCAGCGTCGGCATGCCGGGGAAAAGATTTCGCAGCGGGCTGTTGATACCGAAGTCGGCGGCGGCAAAAGGTTCTTCGGGCACAGACGTCACGCGTAACCGGCTGAAACCAAAGCGCGCCTGGTTAACGATGTTCGGCGAGAAGACGTAAGTGTCGGTGATCGAGTTGAGATCCTGAATTATGTCGAGTGAGCCACCGGTGCCAGGCAGTTGCGTGACGCCGTTGCCGAGACCTGCGAAGTTATAGTTGGCCTGGAAAGTCGGGTTACTCGCGAAGAAGTTCTTCGAGCTGATCGTGTGCTTGTCGTTGAGACGCCAGTCGAAGTTTAGGTTGAACTGGTTCTCGGTGAAACGTGAAAGACCGGAGATCGGAGTCAAGCCGTTGGGTCTACCGGAAGATGATGGAATCAGAAACTGTCCGTTCGGCAATCTAGCGTTGAGCACCGAGAGGATCACAGGGCTGATCGCTGCGACTGGAACACCAAAAGCCGCCGACAAACCTGCTGCAGTGCGATTGTTGTCGCGCAAGCCGGGCGGAATAGACGGCGACATCAAACTGTTATTCAGCGACGCGCCGTTGCGCTCGCGCGTCCCTTGATACGAGCCGAAAAAGAAGAGATGATCTTTGACGATTGGACCACCGAGCGTGCCGCCAAACTGGTTACGCTTCAAAACAGGTCTCTCGCGACCCGCGGCGTTGAGAAAGAAGTCGTTCGCGTTCAGCGCGTCGTTGCGCAGGAAGTAATAAGCATTTCCGTGAAAAGGATTCGCGCCCGACTTCGTGATCGCTTCGACGTTGCCACCGGCATTACGCCCCTGCGATGCGTCGTAGAGGCTTGTTTGCACGATGAATTCCTGGAGCGTATCGGTGGCAGGAACGGCGATGTTTGGCGTCGAGTTTGTGCCGATCGAATTGGCGTCGATACCGTTGATGCGCACGTTGTTGCTGGTGGTGCGCTGGCCGTTCACGGAGATGATCGCGTCGCCGCGACCGAGCTCCGTGTTGTTTGCGACTGATGAAGACGTGCCCGGTGAAAGTGTCAGAAGCTGTTGGAAGTTTCTGGTGGGCAGCGGCAGTTGTCGAATCGTTTGCTCTTCGATCGTGCGGCCGACTTGCGAACTCTCCTGCTGCACGAGTGGCGGCTCAGCTTCGATCGTTACCATGCCTGAGACTGTCGCTGCGTCGAGACGAACCGGCAGTGTCGTGGTTTGCGTGACATTGATCTTAATTTCGTCGACGACGACAGTTCGGAATCCGGTAGCAGTGACCTCGAGCTTGTAAGAGCCGGCAGGCAGAAGCGTGAAAACGAAATCGCCGGAGTCGTTGGTCGTGGCCTCGCGCTCCTGGGCGGTGATGAGGCTGGTGAGCTTGACGCTTGCGCCAGCGACGACGGCGCCGTTGGCGTCAACGACACTGCCGCTTAGCTGTCCGGTGCCGCCCTGCGCAAACGCCGTCGACACCGAGCACAAAGTGATAAAGAGAAAACT
>DATFDT010000250.1:0-13336 GCA_035251975.1 Pyrinomonadaceae bacterium
AGTTTGAATTCGCGGGTGAATGTGCGTCGCTTGACCGCTGCGGTCCGCGCCGCTACTGCGCCCTTCTTCGTCATCGTTAAGCCTCCCGCCCTCTCGGGCATATGTGCTTAACTTTTTGTTTCAGTCAAGGGTGCAGTTCAGCTCGTCGTCTTCGGGGGAATTGCGGGTCTGTTGATCACATCGTATCTTGAGTGTCGATATTTCCCTGGCTCGAACGGATAAACGAGACCACCGTAAAGGGCATTTACATCTTCTGGATGGAACGTCAAATTGGTAATGGTAAACCGCCCGTCTTCACTGGAAGGTTGTGATTTCTGATCAGTCTCTGGTACCTGAACAACGACATCTTTGACGGGTTCGAGTGGGTCGCCATTCTGATTTATCTTGTAATAGATATTTCCCGAAAAAATCTGGTCTGGTGGAAAAATTAGATTCTTAATTGGTCCGAGTAGTAACCATAGCAATCCAGCTGCGCCAATGAGGGTTATCGCACCAGCCGATGCTTTTTGTGGCACAGGGCCGCCAACTATCGGTAAACGGATGTTTACCAAGTTCTTGAAGAGAGCGAACAGGATCACGACTACTCCAAGAATTAAGATCACCGTTGTGAGTCTCTGTACGAAGTAATCGCGGCGTACATTTTCATGTAGAACGACGTAGCCAATGTAAACTCCAATAGCCACAAGAGTGGCTATTGCTACCGCCCACCTTATTCTGGATGAACCCAAACCTTGGTCACCTCCCTCGGGGTCTGTTTGCCGATCCGTAACCATACGTACCTCCTAAATGCTCCACCTTGAGCGGTTGGACCACGCACTTTGAGGTGCGTCACAAGCCGTAACACTAAAGTCGAAGCTTATTCGATTGAGGTTGAAGATCATCTTGCCGACGAGAGCAAGTTTTCCCATCGGTCGCTTTAAAATGAGAAGGAACGTGAGACGCTTCATGGGGGAATGCTCCTTAGAGGAATCGAGCTAAAGCGAACGGAGACTATAACTCTCGCCCACTGGCTGTCAACATTCCGAATTGACTCACTGAAAATCTACTCGAAACGGTATTCGTTGCCTCATATAAAAATCTACTCGAAAAGTAGACACTCCCACAGCTCGGAAGAGCTGGAGAGCAGAGATGAGGCTGACGATGAAGCAACGACAAGCAGTCACGGCCGTGACGGTCCAGCGCTACCGCCAAGGTCATGATCCTTTTGCGCCATACACCCCATCGTTGCTGCTTTCTGTTGACGTGGATATTTCCGCTCGCGTTACGCAGCCGCATGTGAAAATTGTAGGGCTGGCCTACAAGCTTCTTCCCAGTTTTGCGGCATCCAGGGTTGCTCGTTTTAGTCTCATCGATCAATCAACCGTGGACCCGTGAAATACGCGCTTGTCTGCGTTGGCATCTGCTTTGCAAAAAATACGGTGATCGATATTTTTCTAAACCAATAGAGTTGATAAATGAACGGTAGAACACTAAGGCTTTTCGCTACTGAAAAAGCACTTGTAGCCACAAAGTGACTTAAAAATAGTAAGAGGAAGGGTGTTGTAAGTTACACACACTTGTCAGTTTACATACACCATCGTCTTAGTCTTAGCAATTAAGAACAGTTGAATTTACTGCAGGTTGGTCCTGCGAACGAGGGTAATCTGCTACTCCAACATTAATTATAGCGTTCAGGCAGGTTTTTATTGATCTCAGGTGCATCACGAATACGATAACTTGGAATGCAATTAGGCCAAGAAAATTCAAATCGCCTTAGCCCGACTGTAGGACCACGGTTCAGTGGTCAAGCACGTCGTTTTGGAGGACCGCGCGGAAACGAGGATCCTCGCTCGTCGCAGTTGGATCTCCGGATACCCGGTAAGTCTCCTTTGATGAGAAGCCTAAAGGAATCGATTCTGAGAGCAGCCGATTGCAACTCGACCATTTTGATCACAGGTGAGTCCGGCACAGGAAAAGAATTGATTGCACGCTCGGTTCATGATTTTGGTCAGCGACAACGGGAACCATTCCTGGCGATCAATTGCGGAGCCCTTACCGAATCATTACTGGAGTCTGAACTGTTCGGCCATGTCAAAGGTGCTTTTACCGGCGCCGCTACTTACAAGAAAGGTATGTTTGAGTCAGCGGGTAAGGGAACTATCTTTTTGGATGAGTTTGGAGAAATGTCATCATCGATGCAGGTGCGCCTATTACGGGTGTTGCAGGAACACAAGGTTCGGGCTGTAGGATCAGAAGATTCGAAAGAGATTAACTTCAATGCACGAGTAGTGGTGGCAACCAATCGCGATCTCAAGCGACAGGTTGCAGAAGGAAGGTTTCGCCAAGATCTTTATTACCGCGTTAATATCTTTCCAATTCGGTCTCCCGCCTTGCGCGATCGCCTGGACGACTTACCGCTTCTCATTGATGTTCTACTAAACAGACTCGTCGATAGTACCAAGCTCGTCCGATCACTTAGCTTCGATTCCGAAGCGCTTGCCCTATTGCAGAATTACTCATGGCCCGGAAACGTCAGAGAGCTGGCAAATCTGATCGAGCGATTGGCTATCAATCCTCCAAGCACTGGACTCGTGTCCGGCGCGGATATCAGCTTTGCTCTTGAATTGAACGGCTCGTGTGAGTCTGACGAATCTCGCGAGATCATTCTCTCGAAAGGACTCAATTGCTTGAGAAATGGCCGACTCTCAACCGTACGGCATCTGCACAAACGTCAGGAGCTTGACTTGTACCTCACAGAACTTGCCCAAGTCGGTGGGAATTTAACAAAGGCAGCACGACGCCTCGGTATTAATCGATCAACTCTTCACATGCGCATAAAAAGATTAGAAATGAAACTGGCATCGCTACCGCAACCGGAGTAAGAAAATGAATACCACGTTGACCGCTTTGGAATTCCATGGTCGACCAGCACTGATGAACGTTTCTGAACTGGCGGCGTTCTTAAAGGTCAAACCGCGTACGATCTACGAGATGGTTGCGCAGAACCGGATCCCATATCGCAAGCCGCCCGGGTCAAACATTTTGCGCTTCGATCTTGATGAGATCATCGCATGGACCAAAGCCGGAAATAACAAATGACGACAGATCTTGAAGGTGCTACTATGCCGCCATTCTCTTTGGTGGCTGCAACCTCAAGGAGAACGAATGTCGGTATTTAAAAAGAAGAACAAGAATGGAACTACTAGCTACGGATACGACTTCCGTGATCGGGTGACTGGTACTCGCTATCGAAAGATCGTTTCTTTAGCTCGCACGAAGTGGGATGCTGAACAGGCAGAAACCGCCGCCAAAAAGCAGTTGTTTGAGAAGCGATTTGGAGTTGAGGAAAAAGGAACTGCATTGCTTTCCGAGTTTCTCGACGAGGTTTACCTCCCATGGTCCAAAGCTAACAAAAAGTCCTGGCGCGATGATGTCTACATGCTCCCAATGCTGAAACAATACTTTGAAGGAAAAACCTTGCGCGAGATATCGGCTCAACTTGTTGAAGAGTTCAAGAACAACCGCTTGAACACTCCGACGAAAAAGAACACACCGAGGCGACCAGCAACTGTTAATCGCGAGTTGACGTTGCTTAGCTCGGCGTATTCTCTGGCCGTCAAGTACGACAAAGCTGAATCGAACCCTTGTTCAAAGGTGGATCTCTTTACTCTGGATAATCTCCGCTACCGCTACTTGATGCCGGATGAGGAGCCCAGACTGATGGCGGCGTTGACCGGACCTCGCGCTCATTTACAACCAATCGTAACAGTCGCACTCGGAACCGGAATGCGGATGAGCGAACAGTTGCAAATGAAGCGTCACCAGGTCGACTTTCTTCGTAACATTGTGACTGCCAGACACACGAAGAACGGAAGACCACGGGACATCCCGATGAACGACGATGTCCGACAAGCGCTCGCTGATCTCTGCAGAGACAAACGGCCTGACGACTATGTCTTCGTCAGTGAGAAAACCGGCTCATGCATTCGGGAGGTGAAAAAGGGATTTCACACCGCCTGCAGAATAGCTGGCATCGAGGGCCTGATCTGGAAAGATCTTCGGGCCACGTTTGGCACCAGACTGGCTGAAGCCGGATGCGATGCGTTCACGATCGCGCAGTTGCTTGGACATTCAGATGTGCGAGTGACCATGCGTTACGTGCGTGCGGTTGAGACCAGTAAACGAGTAGCAGTTGAGGCCGCGAGGCTAAATTCCGGAAAAGTTGGTCACGTTTTGGCCAGTTGGCCAAAACAGCCAGCAACGGCGCTGGCTGTAAGTCATTGAAAACAAATGGTGGAGCAGAGGGGGGTCGAACCCCTGACCTCCGCATTGCGAACGCGGCGCTCTGCCAAACTGAGCTACTGCCCCACGCGGAGGGACATATTAGGAAGCGCGGTTGATTAGTGTCAAGGCGTGGGTGAGGGCGTCCGAGAGTTTCTCAACGTTCTTGCCGCCGCCTTGCGCCATGTCGGGCCTGCCGCCGCCGCGGCCGTCGAGCATCGCGCAGGCTTCGCGCATCAACGAGTTCATGTCGCCAATGGCGTCCGCGGAGCGCGCGAAGACGAGGCGCGCGGTGTCTTTGTCAAGGGAGCCCAGCAACGCAATCGTGCGAGGGTGCGAGATCAATGCGTGGGCGAGTTTCTTCAACGACTCTGCGTCGCGACCGTCGAAGATGTGAGTTACAACACCGTCTACGGCAGTAGCCAATAACTTTTCTGCTTCAACGCCCGCCGCCAATTCTTCAAGCACCCGAACGCGACGATTCAACTCTTTATGCTCTTCAACCATCTGCGCCGCGTACTGTGGCGCGTCGTCTCTGCCGGTACTGAACAACGCCGCCACATCGCGCGCGCTCTTGTTCGCCTTCCGATAGTCCGCGAGTGCACGCACGCCTGCCACAAAATCGATCCGCGTCAGTCCCTTCGCACGCTCCCACGATCGCACGGCGATCATTCCGACTTCGCCCGTGCGATACGCATGCGTGCCACCACACGGCGTCAAATCAAATCCATCGATCTCGATCAAACGCAGATCGCCATCGCGCGCAGGCTCCTTCCGCAACGGTAGCTCCGCAGCCTCGCCAGACGTCACGCTACGAATCGCGATCGCACGATCCTCCCAAATGACATTGTTCGCCAACTCAACCGCACGTTCAATAACTTCCGCCGTCGGATTGTTCAACTCAACATCGATCTCACACAACGCATCAAATACGCGAAAGCTGCGAGTGGGCGCGTTGAAGAGCGTGATCAACGCCTGCGACAGAATGTGCTGGCCTGTGTGCTGTTGCATGTGGTCCAACCTTCGCGACCAGTCGACACGACCGCGCACGACATCACCACGACCAGGCGCCGCGCCCTGGACCACGTGCAGCACGCCTTTGTCACCATCGTCGACGCACTCGACAACGCGCACGCCGTTGAGTGTGCCGGTGTCACTCGGTTGACCACCGCCGGTCGGATAAAACGCAGTACGATCGAGCACAATCGCGGTCCAGCCACTGACGCGATCAGTGACGTCGACCACCCGCGCTTCAAACTCGATCAAATGAGAATCGGAATAATAGAGGCGTTCTGTTACTGGCATTTATTTTATAATCGGCGCATGTCACGCAGATCCATTATCGCAATTGTATTCATCGTCACACTAACCAGCGTCGCCGCAGCTCAGGAGCCGCCGCTGAAATCAATTAGATATCAACTCTCAATGTCGCGACCCGTGTCTCACCTTTTCGAAGTACAAATCATAGTTGAACTACCCGAACAGTTGAAAGACAAGCCGCTTCAGTTTCAGATGGCGAAGTGGTCGCCCGGACGCTACGCGGTCTTTGATTTCGCCAAGAACGTTCAGGAATTTCGCGCAAACGCGCCGGTGGCGCGCGTCAACGCAGACACGTGGCACGTGTCGCCACAAGGCGAGACCACCATCAGGGTTTCATACAAAGTCTTTGCCAACGATCTCTCCGGCACCTTCTCACAGCTCGACAACCGTCACGCCAATTACAACGGCGGTTCGATCTTCATGTACATCGTGGGCCATAAGCCCGATCCGGTGAAACTCACGATCCAGCCGCCCACCGGCTGGCGAATCGTGAACGGCCGCATCGATCGACCCGGCCAAACCGAGTGGCGATTTCCAAACTGGGACATCATGATCGACACGCCCACCGAAATCGCGCCTGACTGGACTCAGGACGACTTCACAGTCGACGGCAAAAAGTATCACGTCGTTGTCCACTCATTCGGACCAGAAGGTGGACGGCGCGCCTCACTCGTGAAAGACATCGAGAAGATCGTGCGGGCCGAAGTCGCGATGTGGGGACCGCCTGACTTTGAAGAGTACACTTTCCTGCTCCACTTCGCTGCCGACGATCGTTCCGGCGACGGCATGGAGCATCTGACGTCGACTCAGATCATCCAACCCGGCGCGCTTGGTGAACCAGGTGTTTACGAACGAACACTCGGCACCGTCTCGCACGAATTCTTTCACGTGTGGAACGTCAAGAGACTGCGCCCGCTCGAACTTGGACCATGGGACTTTTCGCGACCACTCGCCACGCGCGGGCTCTGGGTCGCCGAAGGTTTCACGAATTATTACGGCCACCTGATGTTAAGACGCGCAGGTATCACGGACGACAGGCTTTTTCTAAAAGAAGAAGCGCAGACGATCGATCGCATCGAGAGCGCCCAGGGCAGCCGGTTGATGAGTGCTGAAGAGTCGTCGCTGTCGGCTCCGTATATCGACGACGCGCCACACGCGCAATTAGTCAACCTGGAAAACACCTCGATCAGTTATTACCCGAAAGGCGAGCTCATCGGCATGGTGATGGACTTGATCGTGCGCGGTCGAACGAAAGGGAAGGCGTCGCTCGACGACATCATGCGCGACATGTACGAAGAGTTTTACCTGAAGAGTCCGAACATGACTTATTACCTGCGCGGCCGTGGTTACACGACGGAAGATCTCGAGCAAGTTGCTTCGCGGCGCGCGGGTTTCGATCTCAGCGATTACTTCAAGCGACACATTCGCGATGTTGAGGTGTTGCCTTACGATGAAGCGTTCGCGTATGTGGGGTTGCGTCTGGTCAAGACACAAGCGGAAGAGCCGTTTGATGCGGGAATCTCGCTCGATTCTGAAAGTCCGCGCGAAGTGAAGATCGAGAATGTAAGTAACAACTCGCCTGCGGAAGATGCAGGGTTGCAGATGAATGATGAGATCATCTCGCTTGCCGGAAAACCCGTGACACGGGAGACGTGGCGACGAACACTCGCGCGGTTCAAGTCGGGTGACTCAGTGCCGATCACGGTCAAACGTGATCGACGAACGATTAAGGCGACTATCGTGTTGGGCCAGCCGGAAAGGTTTGATTACCGGATCGAAGAGAAGGTGGATGCGACGGCGGAACAGAAGCAATTACGCGCTGCGTGGTTGAGTGGAAAGTGAGCCACGGATTACACGGATTTTAAGGAACGATTATTTGCAAAGAGTGAGGGGCGATCTCGAAGCGCATCGGCAGGTGACCGATTAACTCACCATCGATCTGGACGTGTGCGTCGCCGTGTGCCCGCACGCTCACGGTGTTTATGAATTGTACTTCGGGGGTGTCGCGCGGCATGCCGGTGCGCATTGCCTGCGAAAGCAGGTGCAGGTAGCGCAGGCGGCTGCGCGTGTCAATGATGCAGACTTCAAACTCGGGTTGATCGAGTCGCGCGCCGGGTGTGATCGCAAGGTCGCCACCGTATTTTGCGGCCTTACCGATCGCTGCAAACGTCGAGGTGTATTTGTGGCCGCTGATTTCGAGTATGAACGGGCGCGGGTTCCAGGTTGCGAGATGACTCAATCCTGAAACCCAAAACGCGCCTTTGCCGATTCGCTTTTTTAACGACGGTTGCACACGCTTCACTACCGACGCGTCGAGACCGATGCCCGCCATCAAAATAAAATAACGACTCTCGTTCGTACTCTCGTCGATCGCGAGGCCGAGATAGATCTGTCGCGACTTACCTTGCGCCACGATCTTTAACGCTTGTTCGTCGTCAAGCGGCAAACCGAGCTCACGCGCGAGAACGTTTCCGGTGCCGCGCGGAATGATCGCGAGTCGCGCCTTTGTGCCTGCCAAACCCTGAATCGCTTCGTTGATGGTTCCATCACCGCCAGCGACGATCACGTCAGAACTGCCATTACCCGCAGCGCGCGCGGCAATCTCCGTTGCGTCGCCGGGACCTTGCGTCAAACGCACGTCGACCTTGACGCCGAGCGACTCGAGTTGTGCGGCGAGTTCTTCAACCGGTCGCCGGCGTGAAGCGTAGCGGCCCGTTTTCGGATTTGAAATCAGTGTTGCCTTACGAGGAGACATTGATCACGTGTGCGCAACGGCAATCGAGGTGCCGTGCGCGTTTGCGAATCGTCATGCGGATGACGCTCTTCCGTTACTGCCAAAAAGCAGACAGTTGTCACATAAATCAGCCACCGAAACACAGTACAGGCGACGCTGATTAAGTACAACTCGAACGGGAATATCTTTCGCTCCTGCTGAGTATGCATTGTCAGAAAATAATATCTGGAGGTTTTCGCAATGCTTATCAAGCGACATTTCTGGCTCGCGATATCGGTGGCTCTGTTAACCCTGGCTTTTACGTACAGTCGAGGTATCGGCGCACGGCCTGTAGACGCGAATGAGATCGTCATTCAAAATTTCGCATTTGAACCAGCCACACTGACGGTCAAGCCTGGTACAAAAGTCACCTGGGTCAATCGCGACGACGAACCGCACACCGCGACCGCCACGGACAAACGTTTCAACTCAAAGACTCTGGAGAACGGTGACCGCTTCTCAATGGAGTTCAACCAGCCGGGCATTTACAAATATTACTGCGCGCTGCATCCGAAGATGACTGGTCAGGTCATCGTCAAGTAGCTCAAGGAGAGACAAAGTGAAACAAGATCAAATTGAGCGACGCAGTTTTCTTAAATGCATGGCGTGGGCAGGCACCGGACTCGTCTGGGCGATGAATGGCGGCGTACTGAGCTCGGAGCTGCTCGCCGCACCGAAGCGAAAGGCCGGCTTCAGCTTTGTTCAGATCAGCGATAGTCATATCGGATTCAATCGAGATCCGAATCACGATGTGACGAAGACTTTGCAAGAGGCAGTCGACAAGATCAACGCGCTCGACGAGCGGCCCGCGTTTGTGATTCACACAGGCGACATCACGCATCTGGCTACGGCCGAGCAGTTTGACACGGCCGCGCAGATCATGAAGAGCGCGAAAGCGGATCAGGTTTACTATGTGCCGGGCGAGCACGATGTGTTTACCGACGATGGCAAGCTTTACTTCGAGAGATTCGGTGGCGGACCGGGGTGGAGAAGTTTCGACTACAACGGTGTGCATTTCATCGGGTTGATCAATGTGCTGAATCTGAAGCAGGGAACTGGAACAGGGCTGGGCGGCAGCGGGCTCGGACAATTGGGCCAGGAACAGTTAGCATGGTTTCAGAAGGATCTTAAGGGTTTGTCTACCAGCACGCCGATCGTCGTGTTTGCGCATATTCCGTTATGGACCATCTATCCCGATTGGGGTTGGGGCACGGATGAGAGTGCACAGGCCCTGTCGTATTTGAAGCGGTTTGGATCGGTGACGGTGTTGAATGGGCACATTCATCAGGTGCTGCAGAAGGTAGAGGGGAACGTGGCATTTCATACGGCGCGTTCGACAGCGTATCCGCAGCCTGCGCCGGGCACAGCGCCCTCGCCTGGGCCGATCAAGGATGTACCGGCGGAGAAGTTGCGCACTACGTTGGGCGTGACAGATGTTAGTTACATGGCGAAAGTTGGGCCATTAGCGGTTGTTGACTCAACGCTAGTTTGATTGATAACGCCGAAGGCGTTCGCTAATTTTAGCCCAGGGTTCGAGCTTGCGAGAACCCTGGGACCAGCATCTTAAATGCGTTCTAACCCTGAAAGGGTTCGGTGGTTGGCGAACCCTTTCAGGGTTAACAGTCTTCTTTGGTTGCTAACCCAGGGTTCTCGCAAGCTCGAACCCTGGGCTGAAATTAGCGAACGCCTTCGGCGTTGGGAGCGAAGATGAAATTTGCGAAGACGGTTTTTCTGGTGGCGGGGATTTACGGGTTGATGGTGCTCGTGCCGCAGTTTTTACTGGAACGGAAAATCGGTGTGGATACGCCGCCGCCGATCACGCACCCGGAATTCTTTTACGGCTTTGTCTGCGTCGCCGTCGCGTGGCAGGTTCTATTTCTGATCCTCTCGCGAGATCCGATCCGGTACCGGCCGATGATTATCCCCGCAATGCTCGAGAAGATCGGTTTCCCCGTCGCGGTTCTCATTCTCTACCTTCAGGGTCGCGTGGCGCCGACCATCTTCATTCCTGCCAGCCTGGATCTTGTCCTACTGGTTCTATTCATAGCAGCGTACCGGAAGACACGCGCAGACGACTCATCTCGGTCCTGATCAGCAACGACTTCGCCTTCTGCGACTTAGCGATCTCGAGCGAGCGCTCGAAATACCGCTCCGCTTCCGCTCTCCGATCTTTCTTCAAGAACAACTCGCCTTTGAGTCGATAGAGCTCAGCTTCGTAATATCGCTCGCCATTGTTGTCAACGATCGTCGTCGCTTCGTCCAACAAAGCAGACGCTTCTTCAATTCGATCCAACTTCGACAGCGCCTCGGCCAGTAATGCCAAAAAGTGCGGGCGAACGAGCGCAGTCGCGGTAGCTTCGAGCGCAGCGAGTCCGTCGCGCATCAGATCGATACCTTCCTGATCGCGTCCCTGCTCGCTGAGTGTCCAACCTTTCATCACATCAGCCATCGCACCGTACAACACGAGTCCATGCGACTGTGAAACCTGGCTGACCGCCTCAGCATACTGTTGGGCTTTTAGGTAATCTCCGCATAACTGGTAAAGAATGCTCGCGAACAACTTTGCGTGTGCGAGTCCATGCGGTTCAGATAACTCGAGCGCGAGCGCCACGGCTTCATCCATGCGCTTCACGGCCTCATCAGTTCGCCCGAGAAACCAAAGCGCCCACGCGGCGAAGCACGGCATCGCGACGCCGGGATTCAGCGCATACAGAAAAGAGTCGTCACGATGCAGCGCGGGATCGTAGAGTGCGAGCGCTTTCTCATAATGGTCCACCGCAAGCTCGAAATTACCGAGGTGAGTGTTGGTGATCTCCAACGCCCAGTGGCCGCGCAGTGCGAGTCCCGGATACGGCAGTTGCTCAGAGAGTCGCAAAAACTCCTCGGCGATATCCCGCGCAGTCTCCAATTCGCCGCTCAAGGTATGGAATGTCCACAATCCCCAGAGCACTTCAGAAACATCAGGTGAGTCGCCTAGCTGATCATAAAACTGGCGCGCTTTCATGTAGACCTCGCCGACGTTCGGCGACGCATAACCCTCGATCGCGATCAGCGGAACGCCGAGCGTAAGGTGCAAACACAACGCCTCGTTCACGACTTCGCGCGTCTCAGGCACGTTGCCGATCAACTCGATACCATGACGCGCGAGATCAACTGCTTCCTGATAAGCAAAACGCCGGATGGCATTGTTCGCGCCGGTTTTGAAGTAGTAGGCGGCGCGTTTGTAGTCGCGGCCGCGCTCGAAGTGCATCGCCAGCTCAGCCGAGATCTCAACGGCGCGGTTGCCGTAAACCTCCTCGCCGCGCTCCGCGATCAGCCGGTGCAGCCGCACGCGCCGCGCTGCAGGTATCCGGTCATACAAAACGTTCTGGTAAACAGCGTGTACAAAACCAAACCGCGTTACGACCTCGCCGTTCGGTAACTCCTGTACGCCACACTCCTGAATGTATTGCTTCTGTCGCGCGAGCTCGTTGCAGCGCGCCTCCACCGCACCCGGATCTTCCTCAAGACCAGCCGCAAGCGCTGGCGTTGAAAACTCAACGCCGGCGACACTCGCTGCTTCCAAAGTTCTTTGCGTATCCGGATCGAGATGGTCTACGTGCCGCTCGATCATCTGCTTGATATTGTCAGGCACGCCGAGCTCGACATTCGCGAGATCAACGTCCAATACCCACCGGTCATCACGCTGCACGATCAATCGCGACTCGAGCAGGTAATTCGCTGCATTCACCATGAACAACGGATTGCCATCTGTCCGCTGATGGATCAATCCTGCGAGACCCGCGGGAAAGCGATTACCGGGAAACGTGACTGCGAGATAATCGTTAACCGCAGCTTCACTCAGGTATTCGAGCGGCAACTCTTTACACAACTGCTTCGCCATCAACTCCTGCTTCACTGACTTCAGTGGATGGCCACTCACGATCAGCTCAACGTTACGAAACGTCCCAATCAACATCAGGTGCGCGCGCTGTCGACGCGTCGCGAGATACGAGATCAGATCGAGCGTTGAATAATCACTCCAGTGCAGGTCTTCTAAAATCAGCACGAGAGGAACGTCGGCGGTGAGTGCCTCCAGCGCGTCGCCCATCTCTCGCAGCATTCTTTCGCGCGTTGCACCCGAAACGTCGCGGCTCAACTGTTCACGCTCAGACGGGTTCAACAACGAAGGCATTTGCAACAGCCACATCGGTGCATGCGCGCGCACCACGTCGGCAACTTTTGGCTCCTCGCGACAAAGGCGACCGATCGCTTCGAGAACCGGCAAATACGCTTCACCCGTTCCGTATTGTTCCAGACACTGTCCACGACCGACACGAATCGATCCGTCAGTAGGAATCATTCGCGCGAACGCGTCGACGAGGGCGGTTTTCCCGATGCCGGCTTCCCCGGTGATGAAACCGATTTGACGGTCTCCGCGCATCATCCTGTACAGCCAACGATGCATTCGCGCCAACGCC
Organism: Pyrinomonadaceae bacterium; assembly: GCA_035251975.1. Lineage (GTDB taxonomy): Bacteria > Acidobacteriota > Blastocatellia > Pyrinomonadales > Pyrinomonadaceae > PSRF01. The sequence continues at coordinate 12,814 of DATFDT010000250.1, forward strand.
TGGTCGCGTCCAACCACGCCTGAATAAATAAAAAATGCACCCGAAAGCGCGTTGTCCTGGAATGACTCGTCCGGCGTCTGCTTGGGTTCAGAAGCGATCTCTGCAATGAAGCGATAGCCGCGCCGGTGTGAAGTTTCGATGTAACGGGGCGTTTTGGGGTCGTCGTCCAGCGCTTCTCTCAACTGGCGCACGGTGACTTTGAGTACGGCGTCGCCGACAAACGTCTCCGGCCAGACAGCGTTCAGGAGTTCTTCTTTGGTAACGAGTTGTCCCGATCGATTCAGCAGGTAGTTGAGAAGGGCGAAAGCCTTCGGCCTGATCTTGATTTCCTCTGAGCCCCGCCACAGGCACTCATTAACGAGATCGAGGGAAAAGCGATCGAAAACTATGCGCTTGTCGTTCACGGTCAGGCTCACGTTTGGCCCATTCTCCTCTTCTGTCCGGTAGATGGCAAACAAGGCGGGGGAGTTAGCCGGGAAACTATTTATTTCTCTGTGCAACCTCTGTGTTCTCTGTGTCTCCG
>DATFDT010000251.1:0-16515 GCA_035251975.1 Pyrinomonadaceae bacterium
CGTTCGAGGCGCTCCTGAATTTCTTCGACTATTTGGCCGACTTGGGCCATGTCCGTCGGGCTCAAGTAGTTTGCAAGGACCTCAATGATTGGTTGCAATGGTGGGTGATGAATATGAATCAAGGTGGCTATATCGTTCTCAGCGAGACCAACGCGAGTGAAGTTGCCTTGCCTGTAGAGTGAAGGAAGAGAATAAAGCTTCAACAGGACTAATCCTTCGACCGTTGCACATGGAATTGCATGCTCAACAAAATGCTTCGAAATCGTGAAACGCTTCTGTACTTCATCGAACAACGGATTGCTGGTGAGTAGCAAATCTACTCGCAAATCACCAAACTTGCCGCGTGCGAAATCGACGTCACGTGTTTCCACGCGCAATTCGGGCAAGCGTTCGAGCGCAGATACAGCCATGATCAAATCGATGCCCTCTGTATTGCGTCCCTCAACGTATTGCAGCAAAGCGATCCCGCCGACCAGCACGTAATCGATCTGGCGTTCACTAAGGAGCGTGAAGAAACGCCCTACCGTTTCAACAAGATTGTCAGAATTCATAAGACGGCCCTGAGAATTCGCGGGATTAAATAAAACTGCGTTGCGAATCACTTCACCTATGTGCACTCGCGATGAGATATCGAGACCCATGTGATTCTTAGTCTAACTCACCTCGAACATTAATTCAGCCACAAAGAGGCACAAAAAATAGCAAAGCGGCTCTTTGTGCCTTTTCGTGGCAATGAGATGATGTAGTTGCTATGGACGATCTTCTCGCGGCGCGATCGCAGATGGCGATGTCGCTCGCTTTTCACATCATCTTTGCGGCGATCGGGATTGCGATGCCGCTGCTGATGATTGTTGCTGAGTGGAAGTGGCTGCGCAGCAAAGACGAGATCTATCTCACGCTCGCGAAGCGTTGGGCCAAGGGAACCGCGATTCTCTTCGCTGTCGGCGCGGTGTCAGGGACGGTGCTTTCGTTTGAGCTCGGATTGTTGTGGCCCGGGTTTATGGGTTATGCGGGTGCGATTATCGGAATGCCGTTCTCGCTTGAAGGCTTTGCCTTCTTCACTGAAGCGATATTTCTCGGCATTTATTTATACGGCTGGACGCGTGTTCCGCCGCGCGCGCACCTCTTCGCGGGGGCGATGGTTGCGCTGAGCGGTGCATTGTCGGGCGTCTTCGTCGTTATCGCGAATGCATGGATGAACGCGCCCACTGGCTTTCGACTCGTCGACAACAAACCCGTCGACATCGATCCGATCGCGGCGATGATGAACACGGCGGCGTTTCCGCAAACGCTCCACATGATACTCGCCGCTTATGCCGCGACTGGATTTGCAGTCGCAGGCATTCACGCGTTCATGCTCATGCGTGATCGCACGAATCGTTTTCACAAAGCGGCGTTGAACATCGCACTCGTTGTCGGTGGCGTCAGTGCGATCCTGCAACCACTAAGCGGAGACTTGATCGCGAAAACTGTCGCCAAAACTCAGCCAGTAAAACTCGCTGCGTTCGAAGGACAGTTTCAGACTGAACAGGCCGCGCCGCTTCGCATCGGTGGCATTCCTGACGAAGACGCAGGTGTGACGCGTTATGCGATCGAAGTTCCGTATGCGCTGAGCATTCTCGCGTATGGCGATCCACACGCTGTTGTGAAAGGTCTCAATGATTTTCCAGCAGACGTGCGACCGCCGGTTGCGATTGTTCACATCTCGTTTCAGATCATGGTCGCGTGCGGTGTGGCTATGATGCTGGTGGCGCTCTGGGCTGCTTGGCGATATCTACGCTGCAGGCGCAATCAGAAGTGGTTGGACTCGAAATGGTTTCTGCGTCTGGTTGTTGCCGCCGCGCCGCTCGGCTTCATCGCGATTGAGACTGGTTGGACCGTGACTGAAGTCGGACGTCAGCCGTGGATCATCTACGGTGTGATGCGCACGAGCGAAGCCGTCACCCCAATGCCGGGACTCATCGTGCCTTTCATCACGTTTACAGTGCTCTACATTTTTCTTGCGGTGATCACCGTGTGGTTGTTATTGCGACAGGTGGCTGCGAGTCCACACGCGCCGGATCCGATCGCGAAGGAGGCACGAGTTGCCGCTTGAGACGATTATCGCGGGCGTGATGATCGCTGCCCTCGTCTTGTACGCGCTTTTGGGCGGTGCGGATTACGGTGGCGGCGTCTGGGATCTGTTTGCTTTTGGACCACGTGCACGCGCACAACGAGCGTTGATTGCGGAAGCGATCAGTCCGGTATGGGAAGCGAATCACGTTTGGCTGATACTCGTGATCGTCATTCTCTTCACCGCGTTTCCACCAGCGTTTGCAGCAATTGCTACGGCGCTTAACATTCCGATCACGCTGCTGCTGATCGGAATCGTTTTGCGTGGCACTGCGTTCACGTTTCGCACGTACGATGTTCAGCGCGACGACGTGCAACGTCGTTGGAGTCTGGTGTTTTCGATCGCGAGTATCATCACGCCCATTCTTTTGGGCACGATCCTCGGGGCGATTGCGTCGGGCACAATCCGTGTCGAAAACGGTTCGGTTACGAGTGGGTTCTTCAATTCGTGGCTCGCGCCGTTTCCTTTCGCCGTTGGGTTCTTTGCGCTCGCGTTGTTCGCGTTTTTGGCGGCTGTTTATTTGACTCTCGAGTCACGCGAGCGTGAGTTGCAGGAAGATTTCCGGCGGCGCGCTCTTGTTTCCGGCGTGGTCGTCGGTCTACTTGCACTTACTGTTTTTGTGCTTGCGCGCGAAGGTGCGCCGACTGTGCGCGCCGGCATCAGTCGAAGCTGGTGGGCGTTGATTCTTCACATTTGCACTGCAGTATTTGCGCTTGGCGCCTTTTATTCTTTATGGACCAGGCTATACAGGCTGGCGCGAGTTTGTGCCGCAGCGCAGGTGACATTGATCTTACTCGGCTGGGCATTCGCGCAATACCCGCACATCGTCGAACCAAACATCACGATCGCGTCAGCCGCCGCGCCGTACGTGACGTTGCAACTCCTGCTCGCCGCACTCATTGCAGGCGTGATTTTGTTGTTCCCGTCGTATTACTATCTCTTTCGAATTTTTAAGAGCCGAGCCGCGGATTCACGCGGCTAACGAACCCAGGGGACGATTAATGCCGGATACCATCTCGCACTTTCCCGAAGAACAACTCGTGCGGTACCGGGCGATCTCGATCGGCCTCGCGGCGTTCGCGTTTTGTATCGGCGGCGCGGCGTTGCTCGGCTGGATTCTGGATAACCAGTTCCTCAAAACAATTCATCCTGCGCTCGTTAACATGAAGGCAAACACCGCGATTTGCCTCATGCTCGTCGCCGCATCCTGTTTTCTAATCAACGACCGCTCACAGTCTCAAGGCAAACGCGTGGTTCGCCACCTATTTGCCGCAATCGTAGCCATCGTCGGCTTAGTCACTCTAAGCGAACATATCTTCGGATGGAACACGGGCCTCGATCAGTTGTTATTTCACGAAACGCGAGAAGAAGCGGGACTCTCGTTCCCCGGTCGCATGGGTGTGGCCGCATCGCTCAACTTCGTCTTCCTCGGCATCGCGCTTTCATTTCTCGACGCACGCGCACGCCGCTGGTTTCGCGTTTCGAACATCGCCGTGATCCTGGTCGTAGCGGTCACGCTACTCGTCTTCCTTTACTACTTCTACGGCATCGAGCGCGTTGAACCGATCGCGCTGTATTTTACGATCGCGTTGCACACGGTGGTCGCGTTCGTCTGTTTGTGTGCATCGATCCTACTGGCGCGGCCGGAGCGCGGCATGGTCGCAACCATGTTGGGAAACAGTCCCGGCGCGATGGTCGCGCGACGCATGCTGCCGGCGTTTCTGGTTGTAATCCTACTCGGCTGGATCAGAACCCTCACACGCAATTCAGAATGGTTCAGTGCCAACTTCACGATTGCCGCGTTCGTAGTAGCAGTGCTGTTGCTGCTCGGCGTAATTATTTGGCTGACTGCGTTGTCGCTCAATCGCACCGACAGAGAGAGACGCGTCGCTGAGCTGGCGCTGCGAGACAGCGAAGCGCGTTTGACCGCCCTCCTCGAACAACTTCCCGTCGGCATCGGCCTCACCGATCGTGAAGGACGTTTCCTGATCCGTAATTCACTCCTGAATAACTTCGTTGGCGATCGACTCTCGTCTCTCGATCCCGTGTTTGCCGCGCGCTGGCGTGCATGGGACGAAGAAGGCCGTCCACTCGATCCATCCGAATGGCCGAGCGCTCGCGCGATGCGAGGTGAGTCAGTGAGTCCCGGCTGCGAGATGCTCTACACCAGCGCCGACGGCAAACAGATCTGGACGCGCGTGCTGAGCGCTCCATTTCGCGATCAAGCGGGTGAGCTGAGCGGCGTAATCGTCGTCGTGCAGGATATCGATATACAACGACGCGCTGAGAACCGCCTCGACGTGCTCGTGCGCGTTAGCGAGTTGATACGTACGATCGAGGATCCATACGAGTTATCTTACGCGGTCGCGCAAACGGTCGGCGGTCACCTCAACGTGCGTCGTTGTTTGTTCAATGAGACTGACGTCGAACGCGATATCGAGATTATTCATCGCGATTACACCGACGGCGCTGAATCGGTGGCCGGCCAGCATCGCGTCTCGGAGTACAGCAGCATTACTACGCAGGACATGCATCTGGGGAAAACTGTCGTCAACCATGACTCGAAAACCGATCCACGCACCGAGTTCGACTACGATCATGTTTACGAGCCGAATGGCGAGCGTGCTTATGTGGCGGTGCCGTTGATGCGTGAGGGACGTTGGGTGGCTTCGCTCTGGTCGAGTGACGATCAACCGCGCCAATGGACGAAGGAAGAAGTCGCGCTATTGCAAACTGTTGCCGAGCGTACGTGGACCGCGATCGAGAAGCTGCGTGCTGAAGCGGAGCGCGAGCGTTTGTTGACGAACGTGCAGGAAGCGCGCGACGCCGCGGAGAAGGCGAACCGGCTCAAGGATGAATTTCTGGCGACGCTCTCGCACGAGTTACGCAATCCGCTGAACGTGATCCTCGGCTACTCGGAGTTGTTGTTGCGAATGCGCGAGATCGAAGAGTCGCCGCGTTTGGTCCAGATGGGTGAAGCGCTCAGACGCAACGCACAATCGCAGTCGCAGTTGATCAACGATCTGCTCGATCTCTCTCGCTTGCAGCGCGGCAAGATTTCTTTGAATCAGGAGACAGTCTCTCTGCCGGCGATCATCGATAATGCAGTCGAGACTGTTCGTGCAGACGCAGCGGCGAAGGGGATCGACATTCGCATGAACGTTTGTGATCAGCTTTTGCTGGTCGAAGGCGATCGTTTGCGATTACAGCAGATTGCCTGGAACTTATTGAACAATGCGGTGAAGTTTACCCCTGCAGGTGGCAGCATCGAGATCGCGTTGAGTAATGAGAATCATCATGCGATGTTTGTCGTGACGGATACGGGACAGGGAATCGATCCGGCTTTCCTGCCGCACGTTTTTGAGATGTTCCGTCAGGCTGATGGTAGTAATCGACGCCGTCATGGCGGCCTCGGCATCGGTCTCGCGCTCGTGCATGAACTCGTACAGCTTCACGGTGGAACGATCAGTGCCGCGTCTGATGGTCCAAACAGGGGAGCGCGATTTACGGTGCGTCTGCCTTTGCTGCCTGAGACGGCGAGAATGGGCACGCCAGCTACATCCGGCGCGATTGAGTTGAATGTGTTCGCGCAGACTAATTTTCTGATCGTCGATGATTCTGAAGATACGATCGCGATGCTCGAGGAACTGTTGAAAGTCGCCGGCGCGAATGTGATGTGTGCGACGAACGGCGCCGACGCGCTGCGAATCGCGGCCGAGAATGAGTTTGACGTGATACTGTCAGACATCTCAATGCCGGAGATGGATGGCTTCGAGTTTTTGCAGCGACTACGCAAGATCGAGGGGCGCCAAAACGTCCCCGTCGTCGCGATCACCGGCTTCGGCCGCAGCGACGACATCGCTCGCGCCCGCGCCGCCGGCTTCTACTCACATTTGACGAAACCACTGAACCTCCAGGTCCTCACCAACGTGCTTCAACAACTTGCAAAACAGAAGGACGGATTAGGCGCTCCGAGTACGGATGTTGATTATGATATTAGCGCTGGGCCAGTCTTCTAGTTCTGAATTAAGTCCGTACAAATGAATTGAATCAGAGCAGTTTCAGCCGCGAGATTTACGCCGAATAACGCTGATCTGATCCGGCATTTTCTTTGCTCTTTCAAAAAGGGCTATGAAGAAGAAAAGGTACATCTTTATGTGGGTATTGGTGTGTCTGCTGATTTTGGCATCCGGTGTCGCTGTGGGTCAGAAGGCACAAAACGCAGCGCTCGCTGAGCCGGTTGTAGTTTCGCCTGCGGACAAAGCCGCGATCGATGTTTTTGAGAAACAGGTGAAGAGCTATATCGAACTGCGGAATAAAGTAACAGCGAACGCGCCGAAGCTCTCGAAGGACAGCACGCCGGAACAGATTCACGCTTACAGAACAACACTCGTGAGCTCGATCGGAAGTGCGCGTTTGAATGCGAAGCGTGGCGAATTCTTCCGTCCGGAAACAGCAGACTTCATTCGCCGCACCCTCAAGCTTGAATTTCAGGGCAAGGATCGACAGGAGCTGCGCGAAAAGATCTTCGAGACTGAAACACAGGGCGTGATCCTGCGAGTAAACTACCCGTACGCGCAAACGGCTGAGTTCTCGGAAATGCCCGCGACGCTGTTAGCGAAGCTGCCGCAGTTGCCCAAAGAGTTGAGATACCGGTTTGTCGGAAGAAACATGCTGCTCGTCGATCGCGAGAGCGATGTGATCATCGATTTCATGCCTGATGCACTGCCATGATCCAAGGAGTGAACATATGCGAAGGACTCTTACTCGTCATTTCATCTTTGCATTATTAATCAGCGCGATTCTTCTCACCCCGGCGCCCGCACAACAACTGAAGGGCCACTCCAGTGCTGCACCACCCAGACTCACGTTACCGATGAAAGACGGCTCAACGCGTTTTGCCGTGATCGGTGACACTGGCTCCGGAACAAAACAGCAGCGTGAAGTCGGCGACATGATGATCAGGTATCACGCGCTGTTTCCGTTCGAGTTTGTGTTGATGATGGGCGACAACATGTACGGTGGCGAGGCGCCTCAGGACTTCGAGAAGAAGTTTGCCCAGCCATACCGTGCGTTGCTCGATACCAAAGTGAAGTTTTACGCGACGCTCGGAAATCACGATCAGGCGTTGCAGGTCAACTACGTGAACTTCAACATGAATGGCAAAGAATATTACCGGTTCAAGAAAGGAAACATCGCCTTCTACTCGCTCAACAGCAACTACATGGATAAGAAGCAGGTGCAGTGGCTCGAAGATGAGTTGGGACGCGAGACGGCGGAATGGAAAGTGATGTTCTTCCATCATCCGCCTTACTCGTCGGCGAAGAAGCATGGCTCTGATGGACAACTGCGAGAAGTGGTCGAGCCGATTTTTCTCAAGTACGGGGTTGATGTGGTGTTGACCGGGCACGATCACGTTTACGAGCGAATGAAGCCGCAGAAGGGGATCTACTACTTCGTATCCGGAGCAGGCGGGAAGCTTCGCACTGGTGATATCGATAGGCAGTCGGGGATCACGGAGAAGTCGTATGATCGAGATCTGCACTTTATGTTGTTTGAAGTAGCGGGCGATCAGATGTATTTCCAGGCGATCTCAAGGACAGGCGAGACAATTGACTCAGGCGTCATAGCCCGGAAGTAATTTTAGCCACAGATTACACGGATTAAATATACGGATTAGTCGTCAGGCAACGAGGCGCGGAAGAGTGGTTGGCCTGCGAGTGAGGTGTAGAACGCAAAGCCCACCAGTGTCAGCGAGACTATCAATGCGAGCACGAAATCAGCTGCATACCACGACGAGAAGTCAGACGTGATTGGAAAAAAGATCGTTAGGTGCAAAAAGAAGATTGCTGAGATGAGCGCCAGCAAGCCGTAACGATAAAGTACCCACACGACAAGGAACGCACCGACCATAGCAAACGGCACACCCAGAACGGTGTCGTGCGTCAGGCTGATAGCGGCTCCACCGATCAACCAAACCAAGACAGCCGCGATTCGCTCTCGACGCACGATGATGTAAAGCAAAAACAGAAAGAACAGGAGTAAGAATGATTGAAGAATCGCGCCAAAGATCTGTTGCGTGATCCCGAATGGAGCAGAACGAATGCCCAGTAGTTGCGTCGCCGGAAAATCAAACCACGGAATCGGTGGTGGATAACCGAACCATCGCGGCGCCATGTTCGCGAGAAGGAAGTTGGAAAGAATCACACCCAGACCAACGACTGCGCCGATGAGTATGTCGCGGCCCACAAGCGGATCGCGAAAGCCGCCGGCTAGCACGCGACTCCACGAAACTATACGTCCGGGCCAGCGTCGTCGCACAAACGGCTCAAACGCGAGGTAGACCACCCAGAAGAAGAACGTCCAGAACAAAACGTCCCGCATTCCTGAGATGAAGTTGAAGGCTTCGATTTCCGTGGCCACGTGATGCGACGAGAAGAGCCAGCGCAAGAAGAACACGACTAAGAGGAAACCTGCGAGACGAAACGCACCTCTGCGATCGCCGCGCCCGAGTTTCACGTTTCGCAGCGCCAGCAATGCACTACCAACCATCGCCGTGATGAAGATCGCAAGCAGCAATACGAGTAGCACGCGTTGCCGGAAGCGGGCGACTGACGCTTGCACGTCGCGCGGCTGGTCCCATGCGTCAAAGATCTCGAAGTAGACGGGCTTCCCGCCAAACGCGCCAGCCTCGATGTGTATTTTGAAGTCCGGCTGATCGGGATATGAGCCTTCCCACGCTGTCCGTGCAGTTGTTTCGTGCGGTGGTGTCCAGACGGATGGAACAGTTTGAAATTTCGTCTGGTCCAATCCGCTTTCAGTGAAGAGCTGTGACCAGTCCGGCGTTGCTTCGACACCTGAACTCTTCGCCGGCGGCACGGCGTAAAACGAACGCAGACGTCCGAGTGTGTCGAGCGTGAGCGTGGTCATGCCGGGAAGATCTCGCGGTGGAGTTTCTTCGTCGACCCAACCATCTTCAGACACATTGAATGGACGCGGGCTCTGTCGATACCAGAAATAGATCGCCGCCGGTTGCCCGCTGCTCAATCTCGCCCACCGCGATTGCGATTGATCGTTATCGTGAATGTAGTTGAGATAGTCACGATCGAGACCCATGCCGTAAGTGGAATCGACAGCCGCTGAGTAGCCAAACTTGCCGGCCAGCTCAGCCGCCCGATCTCGTAATACTTCCGGTGACTTGTTCAGCGGAACTCGGCGATACAACGTCGTGTAGCGCGTGAGAAAACAGATCGCGCCGAGCAGCACGATTACTGAAGCGAGCAACGACACGGCGACCGCGGGTCTGAGCGCGCCTTGTTTCGGCGCCGCCGCAACCATCTCGGGCGACGGCGTCTCACCCGCTGCGAGCGCGGCTGTGAGTGGATCACCGCCGGGCAAAGCAGCTGCGACTTGCAACGCTGACGCGGGACGCTTCGACGGATCTCGTTCGAGACAACGGCAGATCACGCGTTCGATCAACGGATCGAGATCGGGCACGTGTTCAGCCGGGCTCGTCGGCGTCGTATCGCTTCGTCGCAAACGAAGCAACTCGGGCAGGCTCGTTGCCTGAAACGCTTTCTTGCCGGTGAAGAGCTCGTAAAGCACGAGGCCGAGCGAGTAGATGTCGCTTCTCGCTGTCAACTCCTGGCTGTCGAGTTGTTCAGGAGACATGTACGCGGGCGTTCCGGACGCCTCGCGTCGATCTTCCACCGCGAGGGCGGCGATGCCGAAATCTGTGATACGCACTTCGCCGTGCTCGTCGAGCATGATGTTCGCGGGCTTCAGATCGCGATGCAGCACACCGCGCTCGTGGACCGCGGCGAGTCCGGCGCAGAGTTGGCGCGCGACGTCGACCGCTTTGTCCTGCGGCACGCGCCCGATGCGTTTGAGAAGTGAAGAGAGCTCCTCGCCACGCACAAACTCCATCGAGATGAAATGTTCTCCACTGTATTCGGCGACGTCGTAAACACGACAAACATGACGATGCGAGATCTGGCGCGCGACGCTGACTTCTTTGTAGAAACGCGCGAGCGCCGCGCCGTCGGTGTTCAACGAAGCAGGAAGAAACTTGAGCGCGACAGGTTGTTTGAGTTTGAGATCGTCAGCGCGATAAACCTCGCCCATGCCGCCGCGACCGAGTAGTCCGACGATGCGATAACGTTCGGAAAGAATGTCGCCGGGAACGAACCGCGCGTCGTCGATCGAGTCTGAAGTGAAGATAGACTTCTTAGCTGTGTCGCTGCGCTGCGTGATCAACTTCGCGGCGACATCGAAGACATCCGTCTTGATGAAGTCCTGCGCTTCGTTGTCGATATCGAGCATCTTCTCGACTTCGCGGCGCAGTTCTCGATCACTGCCACAAGCCTGATCGAGAAACGCAGCGCGGTGTGAAGGCTCGCGATCGAGCGCGGCCTCGAAGAGCTCATCGACTTTTCGCCAGCGGTCGGGTTTCATCCTCGATTCCTTCAGTCATCATGCGGTAGAGCCACGCCTTCGCTCGCTGCCATTCGCGTCGAACAGTCCGCGGTGAAATGTTCATCACCTCCGCTGCCTCCTCGACGCTCAAACCACCGAAGTAACGTAACTCGACGATCTTGCCTTTCTGCGGATCGAGACGTTCGAGCACGCGCAGCGCTTCATCCAGAGCGATGAAGTGGGACGCCTGATCCTCCACTACTACTAAAGCGTCATTTAACGAAACTTTGACCGCGCCGCCGCCGCGTTTTTCTCGAGCTTGGGCGCGGGCGTGATCGATGAGGATGTGTCGCATCACTTGCGCGCAGACGGCGAAGAAGTGCGCGCGATTTTGCCAGTCGAATCCCTGCTGACCGGCGAGCTTAAGATAAGCCTCGTTGACGAGTGCAGTCGCCTGCAACGTATGACCCGGGCGCTCCTGGCTCATCTGGCGCTGAGCGATGCGGCGGAGTTCCGAATGCACGAGCGGGAGGAGCTTGTCGAGCGCAGACCGGTCGCCTTTACCCCAATCGGCGAGTAGTTGGGTGACTTCCTGCGGGGACAGCGAGGACATCGGGCGCGGATTCTATCACGGACGTGCGTGTGGCCGCTTTTGTTTTCATTCGTCGCTTACAGGGATGGCAGAGGTTGATACCTTAGGAGGATGGAATGAAAACACTCGTATTTGTGACGTTGCTGATGTTGGGTTTTTCAGGACAGACGGTGCCAGACAGCCGCGTGGCGGACGAAGCCGCGATGCGCGAAAGCGTGAAGCAGATGGAGACTGGGTGGAACACGAAAAGCGGCGCGCTCTTCGCGAAGCCGTTCGCTGAGGATGCGGATTATGTCGTGATCAACGGTAATTACATCAAGGGACGTGCGGTGATCGAGAGTCAGCACCAGCGAATCTTCGACACGATTTACAAAGACACTAATCTTACACTGGCGGTCAAACAGATCCGGTTCCTGCGAGCTGATGTTGCGGTCGTTCATGTTGAGGGACACCGGACGAGTACAAAGAACGAGCTCGTACAGGACGCGATGTTGACGTTGATGATGACGAGAGAGAAGCAGGGTTGGGTGATCGCTGCTTTCCAAAATACGGCCGTAGTTCCAAGAGGATAATTAGCCACAAGAAGGCACAAAACCACAAAATGAAAGCAAAGGCATAGAACCAGTTAGACTGAACAAGTCAGGTGGAATAGAACAAGTCAGGAAGAGGGGCTTGCCCCCGCTCGTCCAATCCAAGGAGCAGCGGGGGCAAGCCCCTCTTCCTGACTTGTTCATTCCTCCATGACTTGCTTTCTCTCTTGTGTTTTTGTGCCTTTGTGTGGCTAATCTATGCTTGAAGGCATCGGTGGACCAGTAACGTGTCGACGTGCTGGATAAACTGGGCCGCTTTACCGTCCTGCATTTTCCAGACGTGCGCGAAGTTTGCCTGGAAGCTCTTGCCGGTCGCTTTGTACTTTCCGCTGTACTTACCTAAGACGACAACGGTGTCGCCGCCATCGATGAATTCGTCGGGGACGGCGGCGAATCCTTCCCACTCCGAGCCGAGACGCATGAACACACCTTCGAGGACGGCCTTTGGACCATGATAGGTGCCGCCGTAGGGAAAGCCTTCGGCTTCGGTCCAGGCGATGTCGGGGCTTAGAGCTCCGAGGACTGTGAAAATATCTCCGTTGGCGAACGCCTCGTAGACCGTTTTGACTGATTTGAGGTTGGACAAGTGTTTTCCTCTTCTTGAAAATTTGGCGGCCCATCTTACACTATGGTGCACGTGATTATCGATCAGATGAGAGCGACTGACTGGGAACAGGTCCGCGCGATCTATCTCGAAGGCATTCGTAGTGGACACAGCACGTTTGAGACAGATGCGCCGTCGTGGGAGCGATGGGATGAAGGACATTTGCAGATCGCGCGTTTTGTAATGCGAGATGGCGAGACGGTTCTCGGTTGGGCGGCGTTGAGTCCGGTATCGAAGCGAGACGTTTATCGTGGCGTTGCGGAAGTGACGGTGTACGTGAGTGAGAACGCGCGCGGGCAGGGAATTGGTCGCGCGTTGCTCGAAGCGTTGATTGATGAGTCGAAGAAGAATGGTATCTGGACACTGCAAGCGTCGATCTTTCCCGAGAACACAGCGAGCATACAGCTGCATTTGCGATGTGGATTTCGCGAAGTCGGCCGGCGCGAGCGAATCGCGATGTTGAATGGCGTTTGGCGCGACACGCTACTCTTCGAGCGCAGAATGTCTTGAGGACGGGTGGCCACAGAGGGCCACCCCGACAGTTGTAGTTGACCACGCCACATCATTGATGGCGCTCGATGAACAACAACTGTAGGGGTGGCCCTCCGTGGCCACCCGTTCGGTTATTTAAGTAGTCGTCTGGGTATGGAGGTGAATTTTTTCAGGATGTCGCGGGCTTCGGTTATTCCCAATCCGGCGCCGAACACGAAGTAGAGAACTCCGTAAAGTCCCAACACCAGAATCGCAAGTGGGATCGCGTGCATCGGCGGAAGGATCAGTTTAAGACCGAAGCCGATCACTGCTGCAACAGCCGCCGCGCCCCAAAGCTTGAACAGGTAAACAGCGCGAACACCCGTTCGTCCAATCCTCGAATTCATCGAGTGTCGCAGTAACAAATACTCGATCCATCCTGCAAGACCCGCAGAAGCAGTCAACCCGGCCACGCCCCACTTCGGATCGAGTCCGAGCACGGGCGGCAACATGATCGCGCAGATGTAACCGAGCACAGTCGTGAGAAACACGCGTATCGTCGCAAACCAGAGCGGCGTGCGTGTGTCGTGCAGCGCGTAGTAGGTCGACGAGTAAAGCCGGCCGTGTGTCGACGCCAGCAGTCCGATCGTCGAACCTGCGAGAATGCCCCAAACGTAAACGGAATCCGCGCGCCTGAACTCCCCCGTTTGATACAACGCCCCGGTCATTACGTCGCCAAACACAAACATCGCCATCGCCGACGGCACGATGAAAAACGAGATGCGCTGTAGACCAGCATCGAGTCGAGAACGCAGTTTAACTGCAACCTCATCCTTTGTTCCCAGCGTGCCCGACATCGCCGGCAGCTCAGCCGCTGACACTGACATTCCAAAGAGACTCACCGGCAACGTATAGAGACTCTGTGCGTACGTCAACGCCGCAACTGCCTGTTCGCTGATCAGTCCTGCGAGCATCGCATCGACAAATGCCGAAATCTGGACCACGCCACGACTCACAAACACCGGAATAAAATTCGTCAACACTTTGCGGACGTTGACATCGACTGTATCCAGCACTGGTCCAAACGACTGCAAAACTCTTAAGACCGTCGGAAACTGAACCGCGATCTGTAACGCACTGCCAATCACCGATCCCCACGCCACCATCACCACGAGGCGCGCGTGATCTTCACCGCCGCCAAAAACGATCAGCGTAGTGATGATCGCGAGGTTCCACGCGACCGGCGCGGTGTAAGACAGAAAGAACCGGCGATGGCTGTTCAGCACTCCCAAACACCACGCCGACAACACGAGCAGACCAGCGCCCGGAAACAGGATCTGGACCAGTCGACTTGTCAGCTCACGTGTGGCCGGGTTGAAATTGTATGCAAACAGACCGACGAAGTATGGCGTCGTCAAAACACCGATCAGGACGATCACTGACGTGACCAGCACCAGCAACGTGAGCACTGCATTCGCAACACGACTCGCTTCTTTCTCGTCGTGACCCGCGAGCAGCTTTGCATAGACCGGAATGAACGACGCGGAAAGCGCGCCCTCGCCGAACACGTTCTGAAGGAAGTTGGGAATTCTGAACGCGGCGCTGAAGGCGCCCGCGGCGTCGGAAGTGCCGAGGTAGTGTGCGAAGACCCTCTGCCGGATGACGCCGATGATGCGGCTGATCAGGATTCCGGCTCCGACCATCAACGCGGAGCGCCCGGTACCTTCCTCCTTTTTCCCCGGAAAATCTCCAGTTGCTTCGCCCACTACGGGAGTCGCTTCACCCGCTACCGCCTGAGTGTCGACCTGCGCGCTGAGACCGATTTGTTTGTTGGAGTCTTTTAGATTTGCCACAAAGAAGCACAAGAACCCGAACCGCGCACCAGTTTACATCAGCTTAATGATTTCGGTGACAAGAATAGAACAAGTCAGGAAGAGGCGCTTGCCCCCCGCTCTACCAGCCTAACAGCGTGGGCAAGCCCCTCTTCCTGACTTGTTCTATTCGGGGTTGTTCTATTCTTTTTGCACATTTTTGTACACGTGGCGGTGTCTGTCTTTTGAGAAGCAATGGATCGGAGCCTAATTCATGAGGATCTTGCCGCGCCTCAATATGCCGACGCGTAAAGCGGCGCGACGCCTGTGGCGGAAATCGAAGGGACGATTGACGCTGAGACGGATCTATTACTCCGTCGAGCTGCTTCTTTTTATCGCGATTTACTTCCTTGTTTTCTCCGGTAATCGACTCAGAACCCTCGACACTTTCGGGCATCGCACCGACGCGATCGTCACTCTCCTTCTCGTTGGGACGTTCATTCTGATTCACGTCATCGCGCGTCGCCGTCTGTTGCCGAAGATCGAACGCTACTACGCTCCCGCGCCGTACGACGAACGCAAGATCTTTTTCGATCTCGGACAAGGCTCACAAAACGTCACCAGTATCGATCAACTCTACCAGCGCGTTGCCGAGCGTGTCAGAAACGCACTCGATGCAAGCAACGCCGCGATCTTCGTTCGCGACGACGCGAGCGGAAATTTCAACCTCCGCATACTTTCGGCCCAGGGAGCAACGTCGCAAACGGATCTCGACGGCAAACGCTGCCAGCTTGGTAAGCGTGCATTCGTTGTGCGGCGCCTGATGAATCTTTCAACGCCACTCCTGATCGAGCCGCGCGAAATCGAGACGTGGTCGCAAGCGCTCAGCTCAGTGTTACCGGAAACACGTGCAGAACGGGCGGGTGAGCACGAAGTTCTGCTTGCGATCAAGTCGACCCTGCTGGTCCAGATCAGGCAGAAGAACGAACTCGTCGGAATACTCTCGTTTGGACCAAGAAGTCGTGGCTTTCAATACTCCGTTGCCGATCGCGAGCTGTTGATGTCGATCGCTGCGCAGCTCGCACTCATCATCGACAACGCGCGACTCACGGAACGCATGGTGGCGCAGGAGCGTATGCGACGTGAGCTCGCGCTTGCAGCCGAAGTGCAACAGCGACTGCTTCCATCGGGCGCTCCGAAAGGTATCGCAATGGAAGTGGCAGGCTTTTGCGAACCGGCGCGCGGTGTCGGCGGCGATTATTACGACTTCATCAATTTCGATAACAGCCAACTCGGTCTCGCGATCGCAGATGTGGCGGGCAAGGGAATGCCAGCGGCGTTGTTGATGTCGACCGTGCAGGCGACGTTGCGAAGTTTGACTGCGCGCAACGGTTCGAGTAGTTCTGCAAGCGAGTTGTCGTCGATCGTGAGTAAGCTCAATCGACTGCTCTTCAACACCACGAACGGCGAACACTACGTCACGTTCTTCTATGCAACGTTCGATCAGGCGACGCAATGTCTGACGTATGTGAATGCGGGGCACAACCCGCCACTATACCTTCAGGCGGATGAGGATTTTGAAGTTCGCCAGCTCACTTCAGGCGGACTGGTCGCGGGCGCGTTTGAGCATGCTGTTTACGAACAAGAGACTGTGCAAATGAAGCCGAACGATCTGCTGTTCCTTTACACGGACGGTCTCAGCGAAGCGTTGAACACGGAAGGCGAAGAGTTTGGGGCGAGCAGGATCATGGACACGTTAAAATCGATCGCCTCGCTCTCGGCGGATCAGATTCGCGACGTAGTGGCGCGGCGCGTGAAGGAATGGGGCTCGGGCATGTCGCTCTACGACGATCTCACTTTTGTAGTGATGAAGGTGAAATGACCTATTTCATCTCTGCGTAACCTCTGCGTCCTCTGCG
>DATFDT010000252.1:0-11477 GCA_035251975.1 Pyrinomonadaceae bacterium
CATCCATAATGCTTTGCCTTTAAAAGCCATCACCTCCAACGCGGGGGCAAGCCCCTCTTCCTGACTTGTTCTATTTTTAGACTCGTAATTCTTTTAGCACCTTCTTGGAATGAACAAGTCAGGAAGAGGGGCTTGCCCCCGCTGTTGACCTCTATTGCCAGCCGCCGCCGAGGGCTTTGTAGAGCTGGACCACACTGAGTAGCTCGTCGCGGCGTGCGAGGGCCAGACTTCGTTCAGCCTCGAAGAGTTCGCGGTCGGCATCGAGCGCGTCCAGTAACGTTGCTACGCCGCCTGTATAGCGTAAGTAGGAAAGACGAGAACGATCTCGCAGCGTGTCAACCAGCAGCGCGCGTTGCGTGCGCACCTCTTTCACCTTCTGATACGCAATCAACGCATCCGACACTTCACGAAACGCACCCTGAACTACTCTTTGATAATCGACGAGCAGAAAGTCGCGCTGCGCCTGCGTAAAACGAATGTTCGACTTGATTCTCCCGCCCGTGAAGATCGGCTGTGCAATTTGCCCGCCAAGAGTCCAAACATTTCGACTGCCGCTGAACAGACTCGTTAATTGCCCACTCTGGTAACCCAGAAACGAAGTAAGCGAGATGCGTGGAAACCACTCCTTCTTCGCCACTTCGATTCGCGCGTTGGCGGCGATCAAGCTGTTCTCAGCCGATCGAATATCAGGACGGCGCTCGATCAGATCCGACGGCAATCCAGCGGGAACGGCCGGCGGTAACACGTGCTCCGTCAGGCTGAGTCCTCGATCGATGCTGGAAGGATTTCGCCCAGTGAGAAAACTGAGAAAGTTCTCGGTTTGTTGTATCGACTGCTCGAGCGCAGGGATCACTTCCGTGGCGTTATAAACGAGCTCTTCCGCCTGCCGCACTTCGAGCATTGTCGATACACCACGCTCCTGCCGAAGCTTGATCAGACGCAAGGATTCTTCGCGAGACGCGAGCGTGCGTTTCGAAATATCGAGCTCGTAATCGAACTCACGCAAACTGAAATACGCGGTGGCGACGTCGCTGACGAGTGTCGTGATCACAGCCAGTCGAGCTTCTTCAGTCGCTAACAAATCAGATCTCGCAGCCGCTGTTTGTTTGCGCAGTCGTCCCCAGATATCGATCTCGAAAGTGAGCAGATTCAGCAGCACGCTTCCAAAAGATCGATCGCGTTGTACCCGCTCGGGTAGTTCAACCTCGGCACTGCGAGAGGTCCGCGTGTTAAAGACATCACCGCTGGCGTAGATTTGGGGAAACTGTTGCGAACGGGCGAGACCGACATTCGCCCGGGCGGCATCAACACGCGCGACTGCTTCACGCAAGTCGTAATTGTGAGTGAGCGCGTCTCTAATTAACTCTTGCAGCTTTTCGTCTTTGAACAGGTCGAACCACTTCGTGTTGGCAAGCGACTGCGAATCGGGATGCGTTGCCATGTCGCCGCGGAAAGTCGCGGGAGTTGGCACTTGCGGACGCTGATTTTTCTGACCGCTATTTTTCTGACCAGCAGCGTATGTGCTGGCCAGACACGCGACGAGAAGAATGACAACTAATCGTTTCATTAGTCACCTCCTCCGGCTTCAACAGTTGCCGGCTCAGCAGGAGCGACGACCTTTTCACGTTTACGGCGACCGAGTCCTTCAATGAACGTGTAATTACCGGGAATGATGAACACACCTAAAGCAGTGGCGACGAGCATGCCAAAGAACACACCGACGCCCATCACGTTCTGTGCTCCCGCGCCCGCGCCACTCGCTTTCATGAGCGGCACGACGCCGAGAATAAAAGCAAACGCCGTCATCAGGATCGGCCGGAATCGCAGTCGTGCAGACGTGAGCGCCGCGTCTTCGAGTGAGTTGCCTTCTTCGTGCTTGGCCTTGGCAAACTCAACGATCAAGATCGCGTTCTTCGCAGCCAAACCAATGAGCATCACGAGTCCGATCTGGACGTACACGTTGTTGTCGTAACCAAATATCCAGACGCCAGCCAAAGCTCCCAGTGCGACAAGCGGTGAGCCGAGTAGTACGGCCCAGGGCAAGCGCCAGCTCTCGTACATCGCCGCAAGCAAAAGGAACACGCAGACAATCGCCATGATGAAGGTGGGCGCCGGCGGCGGCGCGATCTTCTCCTGGTAGGAAAGTGACGAGTAAGCGAAACTCATCTCCTTCGGCATCGATTGGTTGAAGACTTCCTCGAGTGCCGCGAGTGCCTGGCCCGATGTATAACCACGCGCCGGCGATCCCTGTAGCTCGACTGATCGCAAGAGATTGAAGCGCGTGGTGAGCTCGGTGCCGGCAGTATCGTTGACGTTGACGAGTGTCGAGAGAGGAACCATCACATTCGTGGTCCTCGATCGCACATAGATCTTCCCGATGTCATCTGCATGTAAACGATCGGTAGACTCAGCCTGGACATACACGCGATACAAACGACCGAAGCGATTGAAGTCGTTCACGAATGCGCCGCCCATTGCCGCCGACATCGTTTGAAACACTTCATTCACCGGAACTCCGAGCGTGCGTGCTTTTTCACGATCGAGATCGACTTTGACCTGCGGATAGTTTGGATCGAATGAAGTGAACAGGTTCCCGATCTCAGGTCGTTGGCGACCGGCGGTGATAAATGCCCGCGCTTGTTCACCAAGCTCATCGACGGTCATCGAGCCGGTGCGATCCTGAATCAGAAAGTTGAAACCGGATGCGGCGCCGAAGCCGCTCAGGGTCGGGATGTTGAAAGGAAAGATCACTCCTTCAGGAATCGCCGCAAACTCTTTCTGTAACTTTGCCATGATTCCTTTGACGTGCAGCGCCTCGCCATGTCGTTCTTCCCACGGCTTCAAACGCGCGAATAGCGAACCGTAGTTTGGCTGGTAGGTATTCGTGACTACGCCATAACCGCCGACCGTTTGAAATGAATCAATGCCTTCAGTCTTCGCGAGAATCGCTTCGACCTTCTTGAGCACTTCATTGGTGCGCGCGAGCGAAGCGCCCGGTGGCAGTTGCACGTTGACACCGAGAATTCCCTGGTCTTCGTCGGGAATGAAACCGGAGGGGATTGCTCTCGCGAACACGACCGCGCCGAGCACGACGATGGCCACGATGCCGATCGTCATGATCGAACGGCGAATGAGCAGTCGCGACACGTGGACATAACCGTTCGTCGTGACGTCGAATACTTTATTGAAGCCGCGGAAGAAGACGCCCAGTGGTCCACGCATCGGCTTCGGCTCTTTCAACAACAATGCGCAGAGCGCGGGCGTCAGTGACAACGCATTGAACGCCGACAACAACACCGAGATCGCAATCGTGAGCGCAAACTGCTTGTACATACTTCCGACGAGCCCGCCGAGAAGCGCAACTGGTACGAACACCGCTGAAAGAATCAGTGCGATTCCGATCACAGGTCCCGACACTTCGGCCATCGCCTTGATCGTTGCTTCTTTCGGAGCCAGACCATGTTCGAGGTGATGTATCACTGCCTCCACGACGACGATCGCGTCGTCAACGACGATGCCGATCGCCAGCACGAGTCCAAACATCGAAAGCGTGTTTACCGAGAAGCCGAGTAGTGGAAAGAAGATGAACGTGCCGACGAGAGAGATCGGAATCGTGACCAGCG
This sequence comes from Pyrinomonadaceae bacterium, assembly GCA_035251975.1. GTDB lineage: Bacteria > Acidobacteriota > Blastocatellia > Pyrinomonadales > Pyrinomonadaceae > PSRF01. Next base: position 3,624 of record DATFDT010000252.1, read on the forward strand.
GAATGATCGTGGCTCTGATGTTTTGTAGGAAGACAAAAACGACGATCGTGACGAGTATCAGAGCTTCGACGAATGTTTTCATAATCTCGTGAATCGAAGCTTCGACGGCTGGAGTGGTGTCGTAGACGATCTTGTAATCCATGTCGGGTGGAAACAGCGCCTTGGCATGCTCCATCGTCTCGTAAATTGTTTCTGCGGCTTTGAGCTGGTTCGCGCCGGGCAGGAGATAAACAGCCATCGCGCCGCCGGGTTTGCCATTCAAGCGACCGAACGAGTTGTAATCCTGCGAGCCGAGCTCAGTGCGACCGATGTCCTTGATACGGACCACCGCGCCAGTACTACTTTGACGAATGATGACGTTTTCAAATTCTTCCGGCGTGACGAGTCGACCGGGCGCGCTGAGAGTTTCAGTAAACTCCTGGTCCGCCGGTGTCGGCGCGCCGCCGATCTTTCCTGCTGGCGCCTGCAGGTTTTGTTCTTTGATCGCTGAGATGACGTCTGATGGAGTTAGTCCGAGCTTTGCGAGTCGATCGGGTTTGATCCAGACGCGCATGCCGTAATCGGTGCCGCCGAAGAGATCAACCTGCGCGATACCCGGAATACGAAGGATCTGATCGCGCAAGTTGATGCCGGCGTAGTTGATAAGAAAATTCGCGTCGTAAGCATCCTTGGGTGAGTAGAGCGAGATCACCATCAGAATGCTTGGACTCTGTTTCTTTACCGTGACGCCCTGCTGGTTGACTTCAGCGGGAAGCCGAGCGGCGGCAGTGGAAACACGGTTTTGGGTGAGGACGTTTGCTGTGTCCTGGTCAGTGCCGACTTCGAAGTTGACGTCGAGCAGCATGCGGCCGTCGCTGGTGTTTGACGACTTCATGTAGATCATGCGATCTACGCCGTTCACTTCCTGCTCGATCGGTGTCGCAACGGATTGCTCGACGGCTTCGGCTGAAGCGCCGGGATAAGTCGCAGTCGCACGAATGTTAGGCGGTGCAAGAAAAGGATATTGCTCGATCGATAGTCCACGAATAACTATGACACCAATCAACAGCGTCAGGATCGAGATGACGATCGCAACAATCGGCCGCCGGATGAAAAAGTTAGACATTGAAGCTCACCCTTTGTGTATGTTCGTCTCTGCGTATCCTCTGCGTTCTCTGCGTCTCTGCGGTGAACTTAACCGCCGAGGCGCAGAGGACGCAGAGGTTACGCAGAGAAAAGCGATCAATTTTAGGCACCACCTGCTTTTGCCGTCGCTTGATTACCGGTGGTTGGATTGACCACGCCGCCCGGTCTGACTTTTTGCATGCCTTCGACGATCACGCGCTCGCCGCCGGTGAGACCGTCAAGCACGACTACGTCTTTGTCAGCTTTATCGCCAACCTTGATAGTGCGTAGCGACACCTTGTTCTCCGCGTCAACTACCATGACGGTCTTGGCGCCCTGCATTTCCTGAATCGCTCGCGCGGGAACGAGGATCGCGTTTTCTCGCTCTGCGACGGCGACACGGACGCGTGCAAACTGTCCTGGCCGGAGATAGCTGCCGGGATTCGGAAATGTAGCTTGCGCCTTCAGTGTTCCGGTTGCCGGATCGACGGTGCGATCCAACACGCGAAACGTCCCCTGGTACGGGTGTTGGCTTTCATCTGAAAGAAGTAGATCGAAGTGAAACTTCCCCCTATCTTTCCCAGCGGCCTTGGGATCGGTTAGTTTCAGATAATCGATTTCGCTAACGGTAAAATCCACCAGCAGTGGATCAGACGCTGAGATCGTTGCCAGTAGCGTGGCATCTCCGCGGCCTACGAGGTTTCCTTCGTCCACCTGGAGGAATCCGATGATGCCACTGAGGGGAGCGTAGATGTCGCAGTAACTCAGCTCGAGCTCAGCTTGAGTGACGCGGGCCTGGCTTGCAGATACTTCTGCCCTCGCGCGCTCGATCGTGTATTTCACTGCGGCTTCGAGGTTCGTCAAATTAGCTTTTTTCGCGTCTACTATCGCACGCGCGGATTTTTGCGATGCGACTGCCGCATCGAGATCCTGTTCTGTTACTGCTTTCTCTTTCGCGAGTGGAGCGAGCCGGTTTACGTCCTGATCTGCTCTCGTTAATGTCGATTGAGCATCGGCCAGTTGGGCCTGTGCTTCGAGCACGTCAGTTCGCTGGCTCGCCTGGGCCAAATCGGAAACAGCCTTGGCGGCGAGGGCTTTTGCTGACTGCAACGCTGCTGCGAAAGGACGCTTGTCGATCGTGAACAGGAGTTGTCCTTTTCTAACCGGTGCGCCTTCTCTGAAGTAAACCTTCTGTAAAACTCCTTCCACGCGAGCGCGTAGCTCCACTGTGTTGTCAGCCGTTGTTTGTCCGACGAACTCGCTATAGATGGGGACAGTCTTCTGCTGCACTTCAGCGACGACTACGGTAGCTGGAGGCGGTGCAGCGTCATGTTTGTCGTTACTCTTACCTGTGCATCCAGCGGTAATCGCGAGCATGACAAGTGCAATGAGAAATTTGGGTGAATACAGGATTTTCATAGGGCACTCCTAGCGACTGGCTTTAAATTGGAATTTTAGATTCGGGTGGGACGCGCCTAACACTGGCAAAATTGACAGTACAGATGCTTAGGAAGTTCTCTTAATTGATGAGTTTATGTTGAGAGAGCTGTTGATAGCCTTTGCGATCGTGGCGATTTGCGTCGTCATTCATGTGGGTGGGATTGCGGTCTTCGCGCGGTATTTGCTGGGCAGGTTTCCGCAGCTTGAAGGCCTCACCACGATATCGCGGCAGGCGCTGTTGCTGATAGTTGTGTTTGCAGTGGTGATCAGCCTGCACCTGATCGAGACTGCCATCTGGGCCACGTTTTATTACATGTACGGTCTGTTTGAGACTTACGAGATTGCGCTCTACTTTTCTTTGGGGACGTATTCGACGATTGGTTATGGCGACGTCGTGTTGCCCGGTCGTTGGCGACTGCTTGGTGGAATCGAAGGTATCTCGGGTGTGCTCCTGTGCGGCCTCTCGGCGGCATTCATCTTTGCCGTCGTGAACGCTTTATTCCAAACGCGCATTAAGCGGAGTTCTTAGCCTTCGTGGCTAAAAATATGCCTGTCAAAACTTACAGTTCTGCAACGATCCAAATGGGCTGAGAATGGTACATATGACACGCACTACAAAAATTTTTGCGCTTTGCATTTTGTTGTTACTTGCTGTAACCGCGTCCGCGCAGGACAACAAATCTATCGTGGCGCACGCCAATGGCGACGGCACTCTGAAGCTTGGCGACGAGAAATTCAAAGTCTCTTCCGTCGTGATAAAACTATTCGAAGATGGTAAGGCAGAGATCAATCTTATATCGGAGATCACGATCTTCGTCAGTGGATCGTGGTCCTGGAAGGACGATTCGAAACAAGTAATCAATCTGAAAATCAGTGGTGGCGCGACAGGCGGCGGCGTTGAGGCCAACGGCGAGCTATTCCTTCGCGACAGTAGTGAGGCAGGCCCGCGAAGATCGATCGATCGCGTCTCGCTGGACGGTACAAGCAAAACCACCCACCGCGATCTGACACTGAATTTCCAGGCAAAGAGTTAACTTTAACAGCGGGGCAAGCCCCCTTCCTGACTTGTTCTTTGTTCAGATTCATAATTCCTTTCGCCTGGTTGCAATGAACAAGTCAGGAAGAGGGGCTTGCCCCCGCTGCTCGAGGAACTACTGTCAAAAGTGACAGTTAACACTGCTGTGGTCCGGGCCTAATATCGCGGTGGCGCCGGGTTGGACATAGTGGTGGAAAGACGCGTACAGGGTGGTCTGACACGGCGCTACCCCGTTCGGTTCTGATCTCTGGAGTCTCGATATGAAGCGTGCAGCTCTAATATTAATTCTGATTCTAAGCGGCTCTGTCGCCGCGCAGAAAGTGCGCGCAGAGGCGGACCCCAACGTAGATCTGTCGCGGTACAAAACCTACACGTGGTCCCAGGGAATGGCGGGAGCGAACGCGCTCGTCAATGCGCAAATAGTTGCGGAAGTCGATCGCGCGCTCGCCGCAAAGGGACTTCAGAAAGTCGACACTGATCCGGAGCTCACACTCGCCGCATGGGTTTGGACCGAGAGCGAATCGCACGTGACGAATCCGAGCTGGGCGCCGGCTTTGAATTCGATCTCGACAGGTGTGGCGGTCGGCGCGCAAAGCTGGCCGGTGACAAAAGGAACCCTCGTCATCGATATCTCAGACACCAGGACGAAGAACGGCGTCTGGCGTGCGACGGCAAGCGACACGCTAAGTCATGCACCGACCGGCAACAAGGCCGAGGATGCGAAAAATGCTTCGAAGCCGATCAAGAAGGCCGTCGAGAAGATGTTCAAGAAGTTTCCTCGGCCATGATGTGTAAAGGTGAACAGTCCCGTGCCAATCTGGCTCTATGAGTTGTCGCCTTTCAATCAGGCGCTGATAATAATCGCGTTCGTCGAATTCCTTTCCATAGCCGGGCTGCTTCTAGCCAGGCGTTACGTCGTCCCGCGATTCTACTACAGCGAAGGGATCAATGATGCAGTCAGTGGCACTGTACAAGCCATCGGTGTGTTCTATGGCATCACGGTGGGGTTGATCGCGGTCGGCGTTTGGAACACAAATACCAGCTCAGCAGAGCTAGTGTCGAGAGAAGCGAGCTCGATTGCCACGTTGTTTCGTGATACAGGCGGTTATCCGTCACCTATGCGAGAACAGTTACAGGCAGGGCTGCGCGATTACACGGTCTTTATCATCAACGAAGCGTGGCCGGCGCAGCAGAAGGCGCGAAATGTCGAACGGGGCCGAACGCTAATCGACGATTTTCAAATCAAGCTTTATTCTTTCTCACCTGCCAATCCGAGCCAGGTGGCCCTACACAGCGAAACTCTGAGGGCTTTCAACAACCTGCTCGATTATAGACGTTTAAGAATCGATGCGGTGGATAGCGGACTTTCCAAGACGATGTGGGCCGTGATCTGGCTGGGAGCAGCGATCAGCATCGGCGTCGCATATTTCTACAAGATTGCAGATCCGAAACTACACGTCGCCCTCGTGGTGCTGATGGCCGGTTTCCTCGCGGTCGTGCTTTTCATGATCACAGTCAACGACAGGCCCTTCTATGGTTCAGGCGGCATCTCCTCCGCTCCCTACAAAGCCGTACTCGAGCGCTTGATCGACGCCTCGAAGTAACGCGTCTCTGCGTAACCTCTGCGTCCTCTGCGCCTCTGCGGTTAAAACTTGTTCGATCACCGCAGAGACGCAGAGGACGCAGAGGTTACGCAAAGAAGCCGCCGCCTGACTGTAAAAAATGACAGTTCCCCCGTCTCCTGCGATCCATACAATTCGATTATGCGAAATACCATCATCCTGGCCCTACTCATCATTTCATTAACGACACCGATCTCGTTCGCACAGAACATTCCGGCTCGCGCGCAAACCGCACAGACCGCCGCTGACCGTGGCTGGCCGCGCGCGTACAGTCTGCCTAGCGAGGCGCAGCTCGTGCTCTATCAGCCGCAGATCTCAAGCTGGCAGGATCAGAAGCAACTGGTGGCTTATACCGCCGTCTCGTATGTGGCTAAAGGTGAGCAAAAGCCCGCGCTGGGAACGATCAAGCTCGAGACTGAAACTGAAACGTCTGTTCCGCAGCGACTGGTAAAGTTCTCGAAGATCAAAATCTCGGAGACAAATTTTCCAACTCTCTCCAAGGAACAAACCCAGGAGATCGTAACCGAGCTGGAAAAAAACATACCCGAGCAGGATCGAGTTATCGATCTCGATCGCATACTCGCTTTTGTCGATAAGAGCACAATCAACCCAAAGAACGTCGAGGGGCTGAAAAGCGATGCGCCGAGAATAATTCTCACGCAATCGCCTTCATTACTCGTTAATTTCGACGGTGAGCCGATCTGGAGTCCGATCAAAGACAACGAGCTGAAGTATGCGGTGAATACGAACTGGGACATTTTCCAGCACACCGCCACAGGCATGTATTACCTGCGTAACGACACGACCTGGCTGCGCGCAACCGACTTGCAAGGCTACTGGTCCAACGCAGGCAAGCTGCCGGACAGTTTCAACAAACTGCCTGCTGACGATAACTGGAAAGACGTACGCGCCAGCCTTCCGGGAACGCCTGCTAAAAAATTACCAAAGGTCTACGTCACGAATGATCCTTCGGAGCTGATTCTGATCGACGGTGAGCCAAAGTACGAGCCGGTTCCCAACACGGGACTGCTTTGGATCAGCAACACGGAAAGCGATCTTTTCCGTCTCGGAAAGGATGGTCCTGTTTACTACCTCGTGGCCGGGCGGTGGTTTACGGCTCCGGGTCTGGGCGGTCATTGGTCCTTCGCAACACCGCATTTGCCTGAAGACTTCAAGCGAATTTCCCCCGAACACCCGCGTGCGCGCGTTCTTTCGTCAGTACCGGGAACACAGCAAGCGGCAGAAGCCGTGTTGCTCGCTGAGATCCCGCAATTCGCGCGCGTAAATAAAAAAGAGATCACTGCCCCCGAAGTCATCTACCAGGGCGATCCCCAATTCCAACCGATTCAGGAAACAACGCTGCAACGCGCGGTAAACACTGACAAGGAGATCATCAAGGTCGGCGAGACGTACTACATGTGTTACCAGGGCGTCTGGTTCCAGTCCAACACTCCGAAAGGTCCATGGACACTCGCCACCTCCGTGCCGCAGGAGGTTTATCAGATTCCGCCGAGCTCTCCTTCACACAGCGTCACCTACGTAACGGTGCAACCAGATGAGGATGACAATGACGACTGGGTGACCTACGCCGCATACGCCGGCTACAGCGGTTTGATGATTGGTTGGGGTTGCGCCGTGTGGGGCACCGGCTGGTACTACCCGCCATATTACTACGGCGGTATTTATTACCCGTACTGGCGTACGTACGGTTATGGCGCCTGGTACAACTCGTACACCGGCGTCTACGGAACTGCCGGCAGAATATATGGACCATATGGCGGCGCCGGTTTTGGCGCTCGTTACAACCCGAGCACCGGCACGTATGCGCGCGGCGCGTTCGCGTATGGACCATACGGAGCACGCGGAGCCGCGCAGGCATATAACCCGCGCACGGGAACCTATGCGCAAACGCGCCAGGGCTCGAATGTCTACGGCAGTTGGGGATCGACTCAAGTGCAGCGCGGCGACGACTGGGTAAACACCAAACGATTTACCAACAGCGCCGGTAATACGACACGTGTCACGCGTGGAGATCAGGGAGGAATGATTTCTCGTCGCGGACCAAACGGCGGTGGCTTTGTCGGCTCGCGCGGTGACAACGTTTATGCCGGTAGAGATGGAAATGTCTATCGTCGCGATGCTAACGGCAACTGGAGCAAGTGGGATAACGGCAGTTGGAATAGACCGCAGCGAGGAGATTCTTCGGTGCGCGACAGTATGTTGAACGATCGCGCGAGGAATACAGAGCGATCAGAGCGAGCGAGAGGCGAACGAGCCGGTAACGCTGGTAGTGGATCCCGGCCGAGTCAGATAGATCGCGGCACGATGAGTGGACTCGAACGCGATCGAGCTGCACGCAGTATGGGCTCGCAGCGCAGTCGTGACTTTGGTAGCTATAGCCGCAGTCGTAGTAGTGGCAGCATGGGCGGTTCGCGCGGCGGCGGAGGTTTTTCGAGAGGAGGAGGTGGTGGATTTCGAGGAGGTGGCCGTCGCTGACGGAGACGTGGGGCGATTCCGGGAGCGGAGGTGACTTCCCGACGCGCGAGCCGCGGTCTCGTTTGGGGAAGTGTCACGCGAGGGCGCATGACACTCAAGAGGCCGCGGCCGCGCATTTCAAAGGTGACTCTCTGCGTAACCTCTGCGTCCTCTGCG
>DATFDT010000253.1:0-10464 GCA_035251975.1 Pyrinomonadaceae bacterium
GCAATGCAAGATCAAGATCAACAAAAGCCTGCCTCACTTTCCGACCAGCATCCCTCCCCACGCGGCAGCCAGGCGAATCACATTTCACAAAGCGATTTTCAGCCTGACGTAAAAAGTAATCAGGACTTTCCGCGCGCACGCGAACTCACGGTTGTTCCACAAAACCTCATCAATTACACCCTCGATCACGCAATGGGTCTCAGTGTGATCCTCGCATGCAAAGAAACTCATGGGTGGTTTTACGAAAGCTATGTCCAGCTCTACTCGCTGCGAGTATTCCGACGCCCAGTGTCCGGCCTTCATCCTCTGGTCGAGGAGAGCGACAGGCGCGCAGACGACATAGAAAGCATTGCCGTTCATTTCGCCGTAATGTCGGGAAGGAAGTGGTTCCACGAGTGCCTGGTGAAGAAGTTTTTCGGAGACGATCCCGACGACATCGTCAGCTTCATTATGAGGTCAATAAACCTCGGTTCTTATCTTCGCCTCGAGCTCGATGAATATTATCTTCCCAACAAACGATCATTTGGGACGCGTGAGTGGGTTCATCCAACTCTCGTATATGGCTATGATGACGATCGGCAAGTTGTGCTGTCCCTGGGCTTCGATACGAAAGTTTTTACTAAATTGACTTTTGAATACAGTGATCTCAGACGGGCCTACGCGAGCGCAAGACGAATTGCTCAGGCTCCGTCAAGGAACAAAGCCCTGGTCAGTCTGATCAGAATGTGGGAGCCATTGCGCCCATATCCTTTCAGCAGAAAGAGATTTCTGGGAGAGCTGCAAAGCTATCTTTATGCAACCATCGACAGCGCCAAAAAATTTGCTTTAACAACTTTTCTTCCCGCGAGCGTCGATCTTGATTCGACCTTGCGCTGGGGCTGCAGAGTATACGAGCACGTCGAAATCGGTTTGCAGCAACTGTTACTCGGCCACGTCTGCATAACCTATGTACCGATGCACGCACTGTACGAGCATAAACGTTTCCTGGCCGAGGCGTTTAAGTTCGTCATTTCTGAATACAAGTACACTGGCAGGCTCGTGGAGTTAGCGGACGACTTTCAGAGAGTGGTAAGGGCGTTTCACTCGATCAGATGGAAGTTCCTTCGCTATGAGCACTCTAAAGATCCGCAGCTAATCAGAGAAATACTCGAGCAGTTGAATCTCGCCAAAGCAGACGAACGCCGGCTATTACAACAAATCTGCGATGAGCTTCAATCAACGTTGCCTCTTTCTGAATAACTCCGTGATGAAGTCAGGCTCACCGGGCTCCATCTGCAACGGCATGCCCTTCGCGAGTCGCCACCGATGAATCCATGACAATCCTTTATCGACCTGTGCGTCAGGCAAGCTGTAGGCTTTGTCCTGCAGGGCCTCGTGAAGAGAGATAAAAGTATATCCCCGGCGCTTCATCATCCGCACAAGATCGTCAAAGTAATCGGCGTTCAGATCGTTGGCATGAAGTAGAAGGGTCTGTTTGACTTCGTACCCGAGCGTATCGACTGAGAGTTTCTCGAAGAATTCAAAAATCGCCTCCATATACGGAATGTAAGCACCGGCTACTCGCTTCATCGTCGCCTGATCTCCGCGAACTTTAGCGTCCCCATAGAGCGCAGCGAAGATGACATCATTATTGTCGATAGTAACTGGCGCAATCGTATAACCACGCCCGGCGAGAAACGTTTCAAGACCGCGCTTGTATTCCACTGTCGGACCTGTGTGCAGGTATGGATGCCGAAAGTATCGTAGCTTCATTCCTTTTTCGGAAAGCAGTTTTTTTGTGACTGTCTCTCCGCGCACAACATCTTCTTCGTAAGTCGCCAACGGAACGTGGTCATTATTAATATGAGAGTAGGTGTGATTGCCTAAATCCAATCCGGCGTCGAGCCACATTCGCAGTAGACCAATGCGCTCGTTCTCATTTCCATACCCGTGTAGTTTACGCTCGACGACAAACCCGATAGCCGGAACGTTGTTCGCCTTGATCCTCATTAGCAAATGCTTTGTGATGTCTGTTTGTCTTTGCAGATCGTCGTTGCCGTAGGTCGCGGGCAGGTCATCGAACGTTACTGCGACTTCTCGACGTGACGTCGTGTTTGGATTGGCGGCGGGGACTGCCTTTTGAGCGCAGGCGATCGTAGTCAGGAGAATTAAGACCGAAAAGATCGACACGAGCGACGCGGTAAATTGTTTTCTCATTACTTTTTCACCTTCTGATAATAAGGCCTCTGGCGGCAAGCCGATTTTATTGCATAATCACGCCCTCAAAAGGAGCACCAACACACCGGCCTTACGCGACACAATGAAACTCTATGTAATAAAAGAGCCTGGCGGATTAGCTTGTCTGACTTTGATCGAGCGTCCGGTTCCGTGCCCTGGCCGGCGTGAAGTACTAATCAAAATGCGGGCCGTCTCTTTCAATCCGCGCGATTTGTTTGTATTAAAGGCCGCCGGTTATTTTAATAACTTCCCGCTGATTCCCCTATCTGATGGTATTGGCGAAGTTGTAGTTGCTGGTGAAGAAGTTACTCGTGTTAAGGCGGGAGACCGCGTAGCTGGCATCTTCATGCAGCGTTGGCTCGACGGAAGGATCACGCCCGAGATGACGGGGTCTGCCCTCGGCGGCCCAATCAACGGCGTACTTGCCGAGTATGTGGTGCTACATGAAGACGGTGTGGTCCAGGTGCCGGATAAATTCACGGATGAAGAGGCCGCCGCACTGCCGCTCGCTGCCGTCACCGCCTGGAATGCCGTTGTCGACACCGGCAAAGTATCGGCAGGGGAAACCATGGTTGTGTTAGGCACAGGCAGCGTTTCCTTGTTTGCGATTCAGTTTGCTCATGCTTTGAATGCGCGTGTGATCGTCGCGTCGAGCAGCGATGAAAAATTGGCGCGCGTGCGAGAGTTATGCGCGGTTGAGACGATTAATTACAAACAAACTCCGGACTGGGATCGTGTCGTCCTGGAATTAACAGATGGGGTTGGCTGCGATCATCTTTTGGAGCTCGGCGGCGCGGCGACAATCCAGAGATCGGTCGAAGCAGTCCGTATGAACGGGCAAATCCTTGCGCTCGGCGCTGCCTCCGGTGTTCCCGGCGCAGTGCCTGCTTTGCCCCTGATCCTAAAAAGTCTAAACATTCGCGGACTCTATGTCGGCTCGCGCGCAATGTTCGAGTCGATGAACGAGTTTATCGCCAGGCATCCCATCCATTCTATAGTGAACCGCGTCTTTGATTTCGAGGAAGCGCACGAAGCCTACGATTATTTTGCCAGGAGTGGACATTTCGGAAAGGTCTGCATCACCGTATAGCATGGCGTGCCCCCGCTCTGGGGCTCGGACAAGGCGGTGATCATAAAAATGAGCGCGGAACAAATCTCTCAGCAACTTTTAGCCAACGTCAATCGCTTCAGTGGTATGGCGCGCTGTTATGACGCGAACCGGCCTCACCCGCCAATCGCGTTGTTGCACGTAATCGGCGAGTTTATTCACGCGCCGCGCCCGCGATTGGTGGTTGACCTCGGTAGCGGCACCGGTTTGTCGACTCGCTTTTGGGCCGAACACGCGGAGGAAGTTATCGGTATTGAACCAAACGACGACATGCTCAGTTGGGCACGCGAACGCTCGGACGGCTATACAAATGTGTCGTATCGAAAGGGACTCGCTGACGACACCGGACTGCCTGACAGTTGTGCGGATATCGTAATGTGCGCTCAATCCTTGCACTGGATGGAACCCAGGAGCGCGATGAGAGAAGTGTGTCGCATTTTACGAAGGGATGGAGTATTTGCCTTTGTGCACGACTGCGACATTCCGACGATGAACTGGCAAGTGGTGGCTGCTTTACAGGAATTCAGATCACGAATTGCAAACCTGATCGACATGGCCGAAAAAGAAGATCCGCAACAAGACATGGTAGCGAGTTGGACCAAAGCGCAGCATCTTGCCTACATGCAGGAAAGCAGGATTTTTCGTGTTATTAAAAGTTGTTTGTTGCATAGCATCGAGATGGGCAACGCCGAAAGACTCATCGGCCTCCAGCTAAGTCTGGGCAATACGATCAGATTGTTGCGGCGCGGTTTCACTGAGGAGGAGATCGGTCTCGAAAAATTGCGCGTTGTCGCCAAACAAATTCTCGGTGACGAATACTCGCCGTGGTACTTCAGTTTCGACACCTTACTTACCGTCAAATGAATCAGGCTCAATTGTTCATGTTCAACCATTTTCCGAAAGTGATGACGCGCCAGGGAACAAAAGAGAATTTGATCCGTCCGGCAATCATTGCGTCAAGCATCGCCGTAACTCGATCACGATCGAAGAAATCCGGAGCGGTATCAAGCGCTTCGTTGAGCGCGCGCCGGAACCAGTCCGTTGCAGTCTCCCGCAGCCAGACACTTTGAGGCGTAACAAAACCCATCTTGTCTCGTCGCTGGCGAATGTCCTCTGGCAAGACACCTCGCAAACTTTCTCGCATCACGCGCTTGGTTAGCCCCTGGCAGAGCTTGAAATGATCCGGGAGTCCAGCGATAAATTCCACCAGCCGGTAGTCCATAAACGGAACTCGCGATTCAATTGACCACGCCATCGAAAGCCGATCTTCAAAACGAAGGAGCGCCGGCAACGAAGTCTCGAGTGTCTGTCGTATCAAACTTTCATTCAGATCATGTGGCGCAACATTCTCAGCATGCGACGGCGTCTCCAGTTTCAGCCAATCGGGATTTTTGTCAGGTTGAGGGCGTGAGGGAAACAGGTTGCGAAGCGCCCTCAACATCGTATCGATGGGCCACGTACCGGTTCTCTCGTGAAACGCGATCGCCTCTCCTCCCATTCTTCGAAACGCTGCGCGCCTGAATAGTCCGGTCATTAGTGCGGTGTCGTTCGTTCCATACCCTGCTAATTGTTCGTCGCTGCCCTGACCACTCAGCATCACCTTCAGGCCGAGCTCGGCCGCACCTGCAAACACACACCACTGACTAAACTGGCTGGTTGAACCACAAGGCTCATCGAGGTGCCAGAGATGCCGTTCGAAGTCGTCTTTAAGACGCTCCATCGTCGGCCACACGCGCAGGGAAGTCGCGTGTGTCTTATTCACCACCTGTTTTGCGAAGCGCCATTCATCGAAACGTTCGTCTTCGAAACATGACGTGACGGTAATGTGATTAAGCGTTCCGTTTTGCGCGACGAGAAGTTCTTTCAGGAGACAGACGATTGCCGCTGAATCAAGTCCGCCGGACAAACACGACCCGACCGCGACGTCCGCGCGGAGCCGGAGACGCACACTGTCGGCGAGCAGCTCCTTGAATCGAGCCTCTGCGTCTGCACCAGATCCTTTCCATGATGCGGGTGTTAGGCTGTACCAGCGCGACATCTCAACGTCACCGCGCGATAGATCCAAAACTGCTCGTTCGCCGCCGCGCAGTTGTTGAATGTTCTCATCAAAACTGTGCGACGTATGATCGAGCATGCTTGCAGCCAGAAAATCGCGCACACTACCTTTGTCGAGTCGCGGTGAAAACCAGGGCAGTGAGCGAATCTGCTTGATCTCCGAGGCAAACACAAACGTCTTTCCGAGTCGTGCCCAGTACAGCGGCTTAACTCCGAAGCGATCGCGGACGCCGTGCAATGTCCCTCCGTTTCGCGGATCGAGCAGGCAGAACGAAAACATTCCATTGAAACGGTGGAGACAGTCTGTACCCCAAAAAGACCAGGCGGCGAGGATTACTTCGGTGTCGGTGTGTGAAGTGAAAGAATATCCTTTGTGTTCCAACTCCCGTCGTAGCTCGACGTAGTTGTAGATCTCTCCGTTGTAAACAATCGCGAGACCCGTCGTCGCGTCGATCATCGGTTGATGACCGGCGGGTGAGAGGTCGAGAATGTTGAGACGGCGGTGCCCAAAGCCGATTTGATAATTAGCCGACGAAGGCAACGGGCTCAGTTTCCTCGCCTCGATCGAACGTAGCGCCGTTTCAGAACCCGAATAGACTGTGGGCGCGGAACCGGGTTTCCAAAGCAGATAACCTTCGTCATCAGGTCCGCGATGCCTGGCGAGATTATTAGCGTCAACCAGGGGTTTGGTTGACACTGGTCCATCCTCACCGAAATGAACGAGGCAAACAATACCGCACATCGTTTTGTCGCGATCCAGACCTACAGCACAGTCGGGTTGGGTTGGGAGGTGGTCGCATCATAGCAGACATTAGCAGACATTTTTTCCTGAGAAGAATGTCTGACTTCGCACTTAGTCAGACACACACATAACGCTCGCATCGAGAAGTCACATAAGTTTCAATTCTTGTTGAAAATGATTGAGGAAAAATCTGGTCGCTGGTAGTATGAAATCTCTCGTAACGAAAAGGCTTTGCACGAAAATTTCTTCTCTGTTGCACAGAGAGAAAACAAAGCACGTGAAAAGTATTTAGTGAAGTCGTACAAGGGGTTGCTTTCAAACCAAGGCATCCACCCGGCCTTTGTCGCTTCCTTCAGGCATGGATTAACTGTGCTTGCCAATTAGCAATACTCATATACGACGCATAGGGTTCAGAAGGCAGCCATGGAAAGCTGCTGGTGAGCAGTGGCGTTAATACTCTCTAAGTTTTAAGAAAGACTCGGAACAACCCCGCAGTTCCGCGATCCTCAAGCTTTATGTTCCGCAGGCTCACGTTGATCGAGCTGCTTCGTGGGAGAGCACAGTATCAGTCTGAAAAAACTGCTTACACCTTTCTCAGGCACGAATCGATCGCCAATTCACTGCTGACGTACAGCCAGCTTGATACACGGGCACGCGCCATCGCCGCTTATCTGCAAGCACACGGCGGCGCCGGCGAACGTGTGATGTTGTTCTTTCCACCGGGACTCGAATTCGTCGAAGCTTTTTTCGGTTGTTTGTACGCCGGGGCAGTCGCTGTTCCAGTGTATGCACTCAGACCGGGCCGCACGCTTGCACGTCTCGAAGGGATCGCCGAAAACGCAAAAGCGTCGATCGCGCTCGCCACTGCGAAAGCACCATTCAATCCCAAAGATTCAGAAGATCTCGCAGGATTACCCTGGCTACAAAGATTGCACTGGGCCGAAGTAGAGACTATTTCAGACGACTGGACAAGCGCGTGGGTCGATCCGGAAATCAACGCGCAGACTTTAGCTTATCTGCAATACACTTCGGGTTCGACTTCCTCGCCGAAGGGCGTGATGATGAGTCACGCCAACCTTTTCCATAATGCGGGTTACCTCACAAATTCATTTCACTACACACCAGATAGCATCGCGATGTTCTGGTTGCCTCACTTCCATGATCTCGGTCTGGTCGCGGGCATTATTCATCCACTTTACGAAGGACTCCCAAGCTATCTCATGTCGCCAGCAGCATTTTTGCAAATGCCGTTCAGGTGGCTCGATGCGATCTGCCGTTTACGCGTAACTCATAGCGCCGCACCCAATTTCGCTTTTGACTATTGCGTCCGCCGCATCACTGCCGAACAACGTGCAACACTCGATCTCAGCTCGTGGCAGGTTGCGATAAACGGTGCTGAGCCGATACGGGCTGCCTCGCTCGATGCATTTTTGAAAACTTTCGGGCCGCAGGGTTTTCGCGAAAGCACTTTTTACCCAGCTTACGGTCTCGCCGAAACGACGCTCGTAGTCAGTGGCGTGCGCAAGGCAGGTTCAACGTTCGCGCGCCAGCGTCTGTCTGCAAGCGCTTTGCAACAGAATCGGATCGCAGCAGCGAACAATGAATCGGACGAACAAATCCTCATCAGTTGCGGCAGTTTCGAGGACGATACGAGTGTTGTAATCGTTAATCCGAAGACCGGTTGCAGATGTGGCGCTGATGAGGTCGGTGAGATCTGGGTTGCGAATGCGAGTGTGGCACTCGGCTACTGGAATCGCCCGGCAGAAACCGAGCAAACGTTTCAGGCGCGCCTTGTAGACGATCGTCGTCAAGGACCGTTTCTGCGCACCGGTGATCTTGGGTTTATCCGCGACGGCGAGTTGTACATCGGCGGCCGGTTAAAAGATCTCATTATCATTCGCGGTCTCAATCATTATCCGCAGGACATCGAGCAGACGATGGAGGAAAGTCATCCTTCATTGCGCGCCGGGTGTGGGGCCGCGTTCTCGATCGTGATTGCTGGTGAGGAACGGCTGGTGCTCGTGCAGGAGATTGAGCGCAAGAAAAACGCCGGCGCCGGCGCAGCGCTCACAGCTATTCGCCAGGCCGTCAGCCAGCATCACGATATCCAGGTTCATGCTGTCGTTCTGATCAAGCACGGCACTTTCCCGAAGACGTCGAGCGGAAAAATTCAGAGACACGCGTGTCGGGTCGGATTTCTGGATAAAACGCTTGACGTGATCGCCGATTGGCAGGAGCCGCTAGCAAGCGAAGATGATTTACTACCTGAAACAGATAGTCTCGCGGGGCATGATCTGCAATCGGTGCTCAATTGGCTGACTGCGCAAGTCGCGCGGCAATTGAGAATCGATGCCGCAGCTCTGGATCTCAAACAGCCACTCGGTCGATACGGTTTGGATTCTCTCGCGGCGATCGAACTCGCGCACGGCCTGGAGACAAACCTCGGCACGAGTTTGCCGATGGTCAGTTTCTTACAGGATCTGACGGCAACGCAGCTTGCCGAACAGATTGTGGCGGAGTTGCAAAGTGGCGCCATTGTCGCGGCACGCATCGATGCCGCGTCCGGCGAAGAGCGCGAGTTTCCACTCTCATATGGCCAGCGTGCGTTATGGTTTCTTCATCAACTCGATCCTGACAGTTCCGCTTACAACATAGCGGTAGCGATGAAGATCGATGGTGAGATCGACACTCACGCATTGCGGCGCGCATTTCAGCGACTAGTCGATCGACACCCAATACTGCGCACGACTTTTACTGCTGAAGCCGGTCACGAGCCGTTGCAGGTAGTCCATGACGAAATGGAAGTCAGCTTTGACGAGACTTCTGTAGCTGATAATGAGGTAAAAGAAACACTCGTGGCTGAAGCGTGGCGTCCATTCAATCTCGCGGATGGACCACTCATGCGGGTCAATCTGTTTCGACAGTCAGACCGCACGCATATCCTCTTACTCGTCATTCACCATATCGCCGCTGACTTCTGGTCACTCGGCGTGCTGATGGATGAGCTGGGTACGCTGTACAAGGCTAAGAAGCACCACGATGTCGTCGATCTTCCTTCACCCGCCTTGCGCTACAGCGATTACGTTCGCTGGCAGCACCGCCTGCTGCAAAGTCACGAAGGGGATCGACTGGCTGAGTATTGGATCAGACAGTTGAGTGGTGAGCTGCCGCTTTTGAACCTGCCTGAAGATTTTCCGCGCCCGCCAGTGCAAACCTACAGCGGTGCTTCGGTCGCGTTCCGGCTGTCGTCCCATCTGGTTGCGGCTATGTCTGAGCTCGGACGCGGCCATGGCGCGACGCTCTACATGACACTCGTCGCTGCTTTCCAGGTACTGCTTGCTCGTTACGCCGGACAGGATGAGGTGGTAATTGGTTCGCCAACCTCCGGTCGCAGTCATGCAGGTTTGAATGGAGTGGTGGGCTACTTCGTCAATCCGCTTTGCCTGCGCGCCGATCTTTCTACTAATCCGACGTTCGCAGAGTTTCTCGGCGCCGTTCGCCAGACGGTTTTATCTGCGCTCGAGCATCAGGATTATCCGTTTGCGCTACTGGTTGAACGCTTACAGCCAGAGCGCGACCCCAGTCGCTCACCGCTCTTCCAGGTGATGTTAGTGCTCGAAAAAACTCATCGCGCCGAGAATGCGGAGCTCGCTGCATTCGCCCTCGGAGATGAGGGGGCACGTATCGATCTCGATGGATTGGTTTTGAAGTCAGTTTCCCTGGACCAGCGCATAGCTCAGTTTGACCTGACGCTCATGTTGGCTGAAGACAAGGCAGGACTAACGGGATCCTTGCAGTACAACACCAGGCTTTTCCGGCAGGAGACTATCGAGCGAATGGCAACGAGTTTTTGTTGTTTGCTCGAGAGCATTGTCCGAGATCCGGGACGACCCGTTAAGCAGTTGCGGATGCTGAGTGAGGCGGAGCAGCGACAGCAACTGATCGAATGGAACGCGACGGCGGCCGCTTATGCGGCTGACACAACGATTCACGAGCTGTTCGCGCAACAGGCCGCCCGCACTCCGGAAGCGATTGCGGTGGTGTGTGGCGAAGAGCGTTTGAGTTACGGCGAGTTGGAGCGGCGCAGCAATCAGTTAGCGCGACATCTGTGGCGGCTGGGGGTGGGAGCGGAAGCGCGCGTGGGGATCTGTGTGGAGCGCTCGCTGGAGATGGTGGTGGGATTGCTGGGCATCCTGAAAGCAGGTGGCGCGTATGTGCCGCTGGATCCAGCCTACCCGGCGGAACGACTGAAGTACATGCTGGCTGACGCTGGTGTGAAAGTGCTGTTGACGCAGCCACACCTGCACACCGTGCTGTCAGTGGCGGAAGGCACGACGGTGGT
>DATFDT010000254.1:0-31669 GCA_035251975.1 Pyrinomonadaceae bacterium
TCGCCGCCGATACGCATCACGGGAAATGCCCCCACCTTCAGGTGGAGGTCGGAGGCGTTATGACTGCACGCAACACGAAGTAAATCGTCGATCTTTAGGGCCATGAATATCCTGAAACTTAACCTTTGTGGGATTTCTAAAGGTTTTAGGTGGGGTTAGCGCGAGATGTCGCGCTTGGGCCTTTTGAATATAGCTTGACGGTGTGAGGTCCGTCAATAAATTCTCTTTCTCTGCGTAAACT
The DNA here is from genome assembly GCA_035251975.1 of Pyrinomonadaceae bacterium. Taxonomy (GTDB): domain Bacteria; phylum Acidobacteriota; class Blastocatellia; order Pyrinomonadales; family Pyrinomonadaceae; genus PSRF01. The sequence goes on from DATFDT010000254.1 coordinate 242, forward strand.
CTGCTTCCTCTGCGTCTCTGTGGTAAACAGAGCTGGTTAACCGCAGAGGCGCAGAGGACGCAGAGGATTATTTCACGGTGATAACTGCCGTATCGGCTTCGAGGGCGGCGGTCGAGAAGCCGTTGTTATCGGCTGCTGCAGCCTTGCCCGAGTTGACGTAAGTGAGCCAGTTGCCGGGTGCGGGCCGCTCGCCCTTGGTGATGTCGAAGAAGGCTTTCTGGATCTTTGCCGTGATCGGACCACGACCGCCGCTGCCGACCGGGATGCGATCGACGGAACGAATCGGTGTGACTTCCGCGGCCGTGCCGGAGAAGAAGAGCTCGTCGGCAACGTAAAGCGCCGCGCGCTGGATCGTTCGCTCTTTAACGGTGATACCGAGCTCCTGGCAGATCTGGATCACGCTGTCTCGTGTGATGCCTGGCAGAATCGACGATGAAAGTGGCGGCGTCAAAACGATGTCGCCGGTGACGAGGAAGATATTCTCACCCGAGCCTTCCGAGACGTAGCCGCGATCGTCAAGTGCGATGCCTTCCGCGAATCCATTCAGCAGCGCTTCCATCTTGATTAGCTGCGAATTCATGTAGTTGGCGCCGCTCTTTGCCATCGCCGGCATCGAGTTCGCGGTTAATCTGTTCCAGGTAGAAACCTGAACGTCCACGCCCTGCTCGATCGCTTCGTCGCCGAGATACTTGCCCCAGTCCCATGCACCGATGTAGCACGCGAGCGGGTTCGGAAACGGATTGACGCCAAACGCCGGATGTTCTTCATCGAGACTGCGGAACAGTATGGGCCGGATGTAGCACTGATCCATTTGGCTGCGCTTCACGAGCTCAATCGACGCGTCGCACAACTGCTCGAGCGTCCACGGATGGTCCATGCGGTAAATTTTTGCGGAATTAAGAAAACGCTGCATGTGTTCGCGCAGGCGGAAAATTGCTGGTCCCTGTTTGGTGGAATAACATCTGATCCCTTCAAAAATACTGGACCCATAATGCAACACGTGTGACATCACGTGTACCCGCGCGTCGTTCCATTTAATAAACTCGCCATCGTGCCAAATAACGTCGCAGATCCGTGGTGTTTTAATGTCCTTAATTTTGCCGTCTTTTGCAAACATGCTGTTTACTCCTTTAGGAATTACTGAGATCGAGGGGGAAGGCCCTCATCTTCGCCGCGCAGTTATACAATTCGAACAAACAGGTACTTCTCGACATGCGCTAAGTGGGTTAATCAACAAGGGACAATACCGTAGATTTGAGCCTCTTGGCAAGAACGCTTGCCTGCTGTAAACATGCTTGCGTAACATGAAACTTGCGACACCTTAATTTAGAGAATACTAATTCGTGGGCTTACCCAAAAACCGTTCGAAAACTCTCACAATTACTGTCGTATTTACTATTCTGCACTCAATATTTATTCCTGGCTGTACGCAAAAAAACATGAATCACGAAAACCAGAACACTGCTGTGGCGGAAACGTCTGCCACGGACCCGACTTCAATCCACCAAAAGGCCATCGCGGTGGACATGCACGTCGATACGGCGCAGCGATTGCTCGACGAGCACGTCGATATCGAGCAGCAACTCAGCGACGGCCACTTCGACGCGGTGCGCGCGAAAGCCGGCGGGCTTGATGCGCAGTTCTTCTCGATCTGGGTCGAGCCGCAGTTGTTTGGCGGCGGTGGCGCGAAGTGCGTGAAGCGAGCCGACGATCAGATTGCGGCAGTGCGCGCCCTCGCGGAGCAACACCCGGAAACGTGGGTGCTGGCGACTTCCGCTGCCGACATCCGGCGTGCGGCGAGTGAGGGAAAAATCGCCGCGCTGCTGGGGCTTGAAGGTGGATACGCGATCGATGAGCGGCTCGAGAATGTAAAGCGCTACTACGATCTCGGTGTGCGATACATGTCGCCGGCGTGGAGCGTGAGCACAAGTTGGGCGGGATCGTCCGGCGACGATGTTGGCGCGACGCGCGGGTTGAATGAGTTTGGCCGCGATGTCGTGCGCGAGATGAATCGTTTGGGAATGATGATCGACGTTTCGCACGTTTCGGATCCGACTTTCTGGGACATCGTGCAGACGTCTACGGCGCCAGTTGTCGCGACACATTCGGCGTGCAGGGCCATTGCGGACGTTCCGCGCAATTTAACGGACGACATGATTCGCGCCCTCGCGAAGACTGGCGGCATTGTTAACGTGATCTTTTATCCAGAGCATCTCGAACCTGGTTGGAGTCAGAAGAAGAAGCAGGTTGATGCGGAGATCGCGACGATGGTCCAGGATGCGTCGGCGGCTGAGCCTGGTGACGCGGTTCATAAGAAGCTCGCGCGCGATCGAGTGCGGCAACGTGAGTATGTGCGACGACTACCGCCGGTGAAGGTTGCGCGCATCGTGGATCATATCGATCACATCGTGAAACTCGTCGGCGTGGATCATGTCGGTATCGGATCTGATTTTGATGGCGTGCAGATCACGACTGCTGATCTCGCGACCGTGGCTGACTTGCCAAACTTGACGAAGGAACTCCTGCGCCGCGGGTATAGCGCGAGCGATGTGAGTAAGATACTTGGCGGGAATATGTTGAGAGTGATGGATCAGTTGAGTCACTAATGCCGAAAATTGGTTTTCATGCTCCTATCAAAGGAGGCGTCCACAACGCGCTGATTGTCGCGAAGGACACGGGTTGCGACACGGTGCAGCTCTTCTCGCGCAATCCGCGCGGCTGGATGGCGAAGCCGCTGACCGCCGAAGACGTTCGCCTTTTTAAAAAGACACGCAAGCAAACAAAGATCTCGCCCGTACTCATCCACTGCAATTACCTCGTGAACCTCGCCGCCGTTGACGATGTGTTTTTGCAAAAGTCGCGCGCATCGTTTCGCGAGGAAGTCGAGCGCGCGCTGCTGTTGGGAGTTGATTATCTGGTCGTGCATCCGGGTAGCGCGCGTGGCGCGTGTGAAGCGGACGGCCTCGGGCTGTGTGCGGCGAGTTTGCTGATCGCGTGCAAAGGCTTGAGGTTTGGCAAGCTCAAAATCCTCCTCGAAAACACCGCTGGACAGGGCGACTGCATCGGCCATCGTTTCGAGCATCTTCAGGAGCTCATGCGCGCTTGTCCCAAACTCCCGCTCGGAGTTTGTCTCGACACCGCGCACGCCTTCACCGCCGGCTACGACATACGCGAAGAAGACGGCCTGCAAGCGTTGATGCAACGAGTGCAAAAGACAGTGAAGACTAAAAACGTCCACGCGATTCACTTCAATGATTCGCGCGCTGCGTACAATTCGCGCGTCGATCGCCACTGGCACATCGGTGAAGGCCACATCGGCGCCGACGCCCTGCGCCGCGTCGCCCGCCACCCAAAACTGAAACACGCCGCCTTCATCCTAGAAACTCCCTACGACGACCCCCGCGCTGATCTCAAAAACCTCGAGATGCTCCGATCATTTGTTGAGCCACAAAAAGGCACAAAAATTACAAAAGAGAAAACCTAACAAAAATCATTTTGTGCTTCTTTGTGGCTTAAGTTAGAATCGCGGCTAATGTTTTCGCGCATGCATTCAACTAACCTCGTCCTAACGGTGCCGCTTCTGCGCCGCGCCTAAGGCTCGTGTTCCAGCGGAGCGGCGATTCAAACTCAAATCAATAAAATTTTCCAAACGAAGCTGTAATAAGGCTTTGTGCGGTTTGCTGAAACGTGTTACCTCTATGATTGGATAACGTGATGGACGAAAAATACTTTCCCGAACAGATCGAAAGTAAGTGGCAGGAGCGCTGGAACCAAACCGGTGTTTTTCAGGTAAAAGACGACGATCCGCGCGAGAAATTCTACTGCCTCGAGATGTTGCCCTACCCGTCAGGCTTTTTGCACATGGGGCACGTGCGCAACTACGCCATCGGCGACGCGCTCTCATGGTTCAAGCGCCTGCAGGGTTTCAACGTGCTGCATCCCATCGGCTGGGACAGCTTCGGTCAACCCGCGGAACAGGCGGCCATCAAGCGCGGCGTGAACCCACGCGACTGGACCGAAAACAACATCGTGCACATGGCCGGGCAGTTGAAACGTCTCGGCATCAGTTACGACTGGTCGCGCGAGATCGCCGCGCACCGTCCCGACTATTACCACTGGGACCAGTGGTTCTTTTTGAAGATGCTGGACCGCGGCCTGGCTTATAAAAAAGTCTCGCAGGTCAACTGGTGTCCGAAAGAAGAGACTGTCCTCTCAAACGAACAGTCGTCGGGCGGGATCTGCTGGCGTTGCGGCACGCCCGTCGAGAAGCGCGATCTGGAACAGTGGTTCCTGCGCATCACTGACTATGCCGAGCAGCTCGTCGCCGACATAAAACAGATCGAAGACGGCTGGCCCGAGAAAGTCTTGAAGCGCCAGAGTGACTGGGTCGGTCGCAGCGAAGGCGCATACATCGACTTCGGTGTGAAAGACAGCAAGCAGAAGATTCGTGTGTTCACCACGCGCATCGACACTATTTACGGTGCGACGGCGATCGTGATGTCGCCCGAGCATCCATTGCTCAACGAGTTGCTCGAAGGCTCGGCGCTGAAGCAGGACATCGAAACGTTCGCGCAAAAAGTCAGGAGCCAGAGAGCTGCCGGTCGTGAAGAAGAAGAGAAAGAAGGAGTCAACACCGGCGTGCTCGCGATCAATCCGTTCAGCGGCGAGACGCTGCCCGTGTGGGTGGCGAACTACGTCCTGATGGAGTATGGCACGGGCGCGATCATGAGTGTTCCGGCCCACGACGAGCGCGACATGGAGTTCGCGCAGAAATATTCGTTGCCGATCAGACAGGTTATCGCTCCGGTGACGCACGATCAGATCGCCGCTGAACCGCCTGCAACTACGGCAGGCGACGCATCGGCAGAGATCAAACAGGCGTTCACGGATTACGGCATCCTGATCAACAGCGGCGACTGGGGCGCGAAGCTGTCGACAGTCGCGATACCGGAGATGTCTGCTCACGCGAAGCAGCATGGTTTCGGCGAAGCAGCAGTGACGTATCGCATTCGCGACTGGGGCGTCTCGCGACAACGTTTCTGGGGCGCGCCCGTGCCCGTGGTCTATTGCGACAAAGACGGCATGGTTCCGGTGCCTTACGATCAGTTACCGGTGGTGTTACCGCAAACGGCGGAATTCACGGGAACAGGCGAGTCGCCGCTCGCGGGTGTGCCTGAGTTTGTCAACACGGAATGTCCGAAGTGTCATGGTCCAGCGCGTCGTGATACTGACACGATGGACACGTTTGTTGATTCGTCGTGGTACTTCTTCCGCTACCTCGATCCGCGCAACAAAGAAGCGCCATTTGATCCGAATATCGCCAAAAAATGGACGCCGGTGGACCAGTACATCGGTGGCGACTCACATGCAGTGATGCATTTGATCTACACGCGCTTCTGGACCAAGTTCATGCGCGATATCGGTCTCGTCGATTTCGACGAGCCGGTGAAGCGATTGTTGACGCAGGGTATGGTCACGAATCGCGTCGAAGGGACTGACGAATATAAAGCGATGTCGAAGAGCCTCGGCAACGGCGTCGATCCTGACGAGATGATCAAGGCATTCGGCGCCGATGCGACGCGGCTGTTTGTCTTGTTCGCGGCGCCGGTTGAAAACGAGTTGCGCTGGTCTGAAACAGGGATCGAAGGGGCGTTTCGCTTTCCGAGACGTGTCTATACGATGGTCTGGCGCTGGCAGGAAAGACTGTCGAATCCGAGCCCGGCGGGTGCGCTGGAGTTCAGTCCGGAAGCTCGAGCGTTACGCAGAAAGACGCACCAGACGATCGCGAAGATCACGAACGACCTCGACCAGTTGCACTTGAACACGAGTGTGGCGGCGTTGATGGAGTTGTTCAACGAGATCACGGATTTCAACGCCGAGCCGGCGAAGGCGTCGGATGCAGATGTTTTTGCGCTGCGTGAAGCATTGGAATCGCTGGTGATCATGCTGGCGCCTTTTGCTCCGCACGTTTCGGAAGAGATGTGGGAAGGACTCGGTCATGCGGGTGGCTTGCTGAGCGAAACGCCACGCTGGCCGGTCGCGGATCCAGAGCTCGCGCAACGTGAAGAGCTGGAGATTCCGATCCAGGTGAACGGTAAGCTGCGGTCAAAGGTGATTGCGGCGCCGGACGTCTCGGAGGAAGATCTGCGCGCATCCGCACTCGCAGATGAGCGCGTAAAGGCGTTGACCGACGGTCACGAAGTCGTGAAAGTGATCGTCGTCCCGCGTCGTCTCGTCAATGTCGTGATACGATGAACCATGATTTCTCTGTGCAACCTCTGTGTTCTCTGTGTCTCTGTGGTTGATTGTCGTAATACCACCACAGAGACACAGAGGACGCAGAGGTTGCACAGAGAAAGCCCCAGGTACTGATCAATCCGTGTTAATCTGTGTCCCCAATAAATGAGAGAGTGTCCAGTCTGTAGGCGCTGCTACCCCGATGAAGTAAATCACTGTCCCCAGGATGGTGATGAGACCACGCCATCTCTTTTAGGTGAACCCACACTCGACGCCCGCTACCTGCTCGAACGACGTCTCGGGCAAGGCGGTATGGGCGTCGTCTTTCAGGCGCGACACATCTTTCTCAAAACCTCTCACGCGATAAAAGTCATTCTTCCTGATCTCGTCGGAAACGATCCGATGCTGACCACGCGCTTTCGACAGGAAGCACTCGCCGCCGCTGCGATTCGTCATCAGAACATCATCGCTGTTACTGACTTTGGCGTCGTGCGCGGCACGATGCCTTTTCTCGTGATGGAATTTGTGAAAGGCCGATCGCTCCAGGAGATCCTCGCGAGCGAGGGAGCGATGCCGCCGCAACGTGCGTGGGAGTTTATTAGCGCGATCGCCGCAGGTGTCGGCGCGGCGCACCGGCAGAACATCGTGCATCGCGATCTGAAGCCGTTGAACATCATGGTCCAGGACGATGTGCCGGTCTCGGAAGGTCTGAAGATCCTCGACTTCGGTCTCGCGAAGATCAAATCGGGTGAGCTGCTGGGCTCGTTCGTGCAAGCACAGACAAGCGGGCTGATGGGATCGCCGTTCTACATGGCCCCGGAACAGTGGTCCGACGAGGAGCCCGATGCGCGTGCAGACATCTACAGTCTCGGCGTGATTCTCTACCAGATGCTCTCGGGTGAAGTGCCATTCAAGGGTTCTTCGATCCCGTCGATCATGAAGAAGCATCTGACGCTGCCGCCGCCGAGTTTTCATTCGATGGGAGTTTCGGTGCCGCCTGCGATTGAAGCGGTCGTGCGTCATGCACTCGAGAAGGAAGTAGAAGCGCGCATCGATTCGATTCCAAGCTTTTTGCGTGAGCTGCACGCGGCGTTGAACTCTTCGCCAGTAGTTGCCGCCGCACTCCGGAAAACAATAGCGATGGATCCAAACCGGACCATCGCTTCAACCACGCAACCGGAGATCAAAAAAGATCTGACTGCGACCCAGCCTCCAATCGCGCAGGAAACTAACTTCGGCACTTCATTAGGTTCGCTTGCGGGCACTATCAGCGACGCGCAGTTGGACAAAAGGATCGACGGCGACGCACAGCGAAAGCAGCGCGAGGAAGAAGAGCGCCAAAAGCAGGAACGCGACCGCCGCGAGCAGGAACAACAGGAAAAACTCGAGCGCATGGCGCTGCAGGCGAAAGAGCTCGAAGACAGGCTGGAGCGTTTGTCTGGCAGCATGCCACCGGCGATGGATCCGGAAGCGACGCATGTACAAGGCGGCACGACGAACCGCCAGTGGGCCGCTGACTCGGTTCCCGGTGGCTCAGTTGGACCAGGCAAGCAGCAGATGATCGTGGATTTTTCGCCGAAGCGAAAAGGTCTACCACCGTTGCTTTACATCGGCGCCGCGGTGTTTGTGCTGTTCCTCGCAGGCGTTGGCATCACTGCTTATATGATGATGCGACCCGGTGTTCGTCCCGCTGATCCAACACCTACGCCGACTCCAGTCGCCCCGCCAAAAGTAAAAGCCGAGCTGCTGCCAATCGATGGCGGAACGTTCCAGATGGGACGCAAGAATGGTCCACTTCAGGAAACTCCGGCCCACCTTGTGACGGTAGAGTCGTTTTTGATGGACCGCACTGAAGTAACCAACACCGAATATGCAGAATTTGTAAGAGAGACAAACCACGCGGCTCCAAGCCACTGGGTCGGGAACAAGCCGGCGTTTGGACAAGAACAGTGGCCGATCGTGAATGTTTCATTCGACGATGCGACTGCCTTTGCCGCATGGCGCTCGAAACGCGACGGCGTGAGTTATCGCCTCCCGACGGAACAGGAATGGGAATACGCCGCGCGAAATGGTGAGCAAAGCGATTTGTATCCGTGGGGACCGGAGTGGAAAGACAAGGCCGCCGTCGTGAAGGATGCGACTCCTGCGGCCGTGGGTTCTCGTCCGGAAGGAAAGAACAAATGGGGCGTTTTCGACCTGATCGGAAACGTTTGGGAATGGACCTCCTCAAAAGTCTCGGTTTATCCGGGCAATCCGACCAAAATTCCCGCTAGTGCCCAGGATTGGGTATCGATTCGAGGCGGTTGCTACGTCAGCGACCCATCGAAATCTGACACGCCGGTGACGGCTTGTCTGCGCGAATTTGTGCCACCATCGACGAAGACGACGCTGCTTGGATTCAGGCTCGTGCGGAATCAGTGAAAACTGATCTACAATCCATCGCAGTATTTCTTCAGTGATTCATAAGTTCTCGTTTTTGCATCATGGAGAATCAATAATGAGTAATAACGCAATACTGCGCGCCGCGTTTTTAGGCTCAGCCGCGCTTTGTTTGAGCCTGTTCACAGGCGCGAGTGTTCATGCTCAGGACGTGGGCATCGACCCAGGTGGCAGCGGTCTCTTCCGTGCCAAGAACCCTGAGACGAAGAAGAGCGGCGCCAAGCCCAGTACTGGGGCGAAATCCGCAAGCCGAACGGCAGCATCCACGCGCGCCACAGCCGAGCGAGTAGAAGACTTGTTAGACAAAGGCAACGAGGCCCGCGACGCACGAAAATTTGCGGACGCTGAAACTTCGTACAAGGAAGTGTTGAAACTCAAACCACGTGACGCACGCGCTGCGTACGGTTTGGGTAACGTATACTCCGATCAGCAACGTTGGGACGACGCTGAAGCCGCGTACCGGAATTCAGTAGCATGGGCGCCGGCAAATGCGGACGCTTACGTGGCGTTGAGCGTGGTGCTCGTGCAGCCGAGTGCGAGTGGCGACAATGCAAAGCGATTGGCTGAGGCTGAGTCGTTCGCGCGACGCTCCGTTCAGATCGATCCGAAGAACGCGGTGGGCTGGGACCGTCTCGGAGTAGCACTCCAGGCACGCAGTATTTTGAATAGCGAAACTGAACATTCATACCGGCGCGCCATCGAGCTTGATCCGCAGTTTGCAGCCGCGTACGCGCACCTGGCCCGCATGCTAAACCGCTCGGGCAAGCAAGCTGAAGCTGCGCCGTTATATGAAAAGGCGACCGAGCTGGCAAAAGACCCGGCCACGCTCAACCTGATTGCCGACTCGCTTCAGGGCGAGCAGCTCTGGCCGCAGTCGGAGCCGGTCCTGAAACGCGCCCTCGAGCTCGATTCAAATAACCTGACGTCGTTGTTACTGATGGGACGTTACTTGATCGTTTACAGGAGATTCCAGGAAGCCGAACCTTATTTGAAGTCGGCGACTGAGGTAGCGTCGCGCGCGTTTCAACCCTTCAATCTTTTAGGTCGTGCTTACCTGGGAATGGATCGGTTCAGTGACGCTGAAGCAACCTACGAACGCGCCTCGACACTGGCCGCCGCCGGCGAGAAGAAACAGTTGGCTGGAATGTTCGGCTTTGAAGGTGTCGGTGACGGCTATCTTAAGTCCAACCAGAAAGACAGAGCCGTTCGCGCGTACCAGCGTGCGCTCGAACTGGACCCGAACAATAATGGCGCTGCCCAGAAGCTCGCCAAAGCGCGGGCTAATTAAAATCGCTCATCTCTGTGCAACCTCTGAGTTCTCTGTGCCTCTGTGGTTAATTAATTTAGGGCAAGTTCACCACAGAGACACAGAGAACACAGAGGTTGCACAGAGAAAATTCCCGTTAAGAGGTCTTCTGTATGAAGAGTTGCCCCAAGTGTAATCGTACGTTTCCGGATGAAGGTCAGAAGTTTTGCACGTTTGACGGCGGCTTGTTGATAGCTCCGCAGACCTTCGATCCGAATGCGACGATTCGCGCAACGTCGATGGATCTGAACGCAACCGCGGAACGACCGACGAGCCGTGATTTGCCCGATCCAAATGCGACCATCATCGAGGATTATCCCGCGACGGTTGCCCTACCGCCGCGCAATACTGGTCCAACGACTGGTCCGACCATGACCTCTCCAGAGACATCCAACATTTCTTCGCGTCCGGCAACTCCCCCGCCACCACCGGCACCGCCGCCGCCAGTTGTGGAACAACGAGCAGAGCGGACGACAGGCGAGGTAGTGGCTCGGCCACCAACCCCGATTGTCGTTACCTCACCATCAGCGCCATTGCCAGCCGAGGCGCCATCGACTCAATTGCCACCGCCCCCGGTAGCGAAGAAGAAGTCCAAAATGCCGTGGATCATTGCCGGCGTTCTGCTGTTTCTCTTGTTGAGTGGCGGAGCCTTGGCGGGCGTGTTCTTCGTTTTCGTGAAGCCACGCTTGGACGAGATGGCTGCGGAAAAAAATCCGAACCGTCCAATTGAAAATGTAAACGTCAGCACGCCGACGCCGGCACCTTCCGTGCAGACGTCAACACCGGCGCCTACCCCGGAGGATACATATCAGCCGCCGTCTGACGCCGTCCAATTTGTAAATTCGAGTGAGAAGCTCGATGGAAAACTGGCTGAACATTATTTCGACTTTTCTTTTTATTATCCGAAGTCGTGGAGTCGCGATCCGAAGGCTGGGGTGCCGGGCGCGACAAACTTCGTGAAAGTCCAGCGAACTTTGCCCCCGGCATTAGTCCAGGAAAATTTTGCGGTCGGGTGGTACATCAGCAGCGGGACCTTTGCGCAAGACTCGGCGTCTTACCCACAGCGTGTCGAGCAGACCAGTGATGCGCTGGCAAAAAGTTACCCCGAGTACAAGAAAATTTCAGAGGGTCCTACGAAGGTCAACTCGATGGATGCGTATGAGTTCACGTGGGAGGCCCTTGCGAAGGGGACTGAACGTGGAGATGTGAAGTTGTGGGGACGGGTTATCTTTTTACCTACCGGCACTGAAGGTGAAACGTCCGGCGCCATCTTGAGCTTTCTTTGCACATCTCTTGCCCCCGAACTATCTTCTGTAGAAGATGTAGGAAAAAGAGGCGAGGCGCCGGTGATTCTCGACTCGTTCAGATTCGGTAAAAAGAAGTAAAGTAGTACTCACGATGTCTCAAACAATAGAAGTGAAGATTAAATTCTGGACGCCGTTGCGCGTGGTGTGCACAGTGATCGCGTTCGGCTTGCTCGCCGCATTTGGAGTATCAAGCTGCAACTCAAACGATCCATCGTCGAATGTCAGCCGTCCCGCAGCGCCGACTCGCGCGGCTGCTTTGGCCACCTTACCGCAACCAATCCTGAACGCTGAAAACAAAGCTACCAGTGGTGGTCCAATCAAGCTCGGAGATTATTCAGGAAAAGTTTTGCTGGTTAACTTGTGGGCAACGTGGTGTGGTCCATGCCGGTCGGAAACTCCAGAGCTCGTCAAACTTCACAAGGAGTATCAGAGTCGCGGCGTTGAGATGATTGGACTCTCGACTGAAGACCCCGAGGCGTCTGCTCAGATGGTGAGCGACTTTATCCGTGAATACAAAGTTGACTACCAGATCGGCTGGGCCAAGCGCGAAGTAGCGCAGACACTGATGCAGGGGCGCACCTCAATCCCGCAAAGCTTTGTGATCGCGCGCGACGGCCGCATCGTCAAGCGTTTTATCGGGTTCAGAGCTGACCTCACGCCAGGCCAAATCAAGGCCGCACTCGAAGAGGCGCTGGCGTTGGCGGAAAAGGGCTGATTATTTAGTATCTTCTTCGTCTTGTTGTCGTAATCCCTCTGCGACTTCTTTCTTAGCCTGTCCTTCGAGTTTTTTCATCTCAGCTTCAACGCGTTGTTCCGCCCTGTCCATCGGCGCCGGCTCGTCCAGCTCGTCCTGAGTCGTTATCTTGTTTTTATCGATACTCATTTAAGTCTCCCCCAAACTGACCTTGGTTCGATGATTTAGGCTAACAAGCGGCCGGTTACAGAAGTATGGCAATTTCTCTGCGTAATCTCTGCGTCCTCTGCGTCTCTGCGGTAAAAAGAAACGAAAACAATGTAAACCGCAGAGACGCAGAGGACGCAGAGACTACGCAGAGAGATAATCGAAGCCTCGACAAAGATATTCGCCGGGGAGTAGACTGCAAGCTGTAAATGAACTTGTTTTCGAACAAAGCCGTGCGACTGCTGTTGGCCGTCAATGTCTCTATCTGGATGGCTGGCGGTTGCATGTTTGGTTGCGCCAACACCGCGATGGGCGCCGAAGTGGCTCAAAGCAGCGAGAACGTAATTGACGCTCCTATGAGCTGTCATGCGAAGCGTCCGCACGAGAATGGTCCGTCTTTCCTTCCGACTCCGCGCGGAATGATGAACGAGTGCCCGCTGGTGGTGAACTCAACTGCGGTCACTTCAAAAAACAGTACGCACGCACCGGATCCCGGACGTGGCCCAGTCGCCGCTTTACCCAGTTTCGAGAAACAAATCGCGCACACGGACAACACCCTCGTTGCTCCGTTCCTGCCCGATCGTGGTCCAACGCACCTTCGTTGTTGTGTCTTTCTGATCTAGAGATCTGTCCGGAGCTCAATTCACTTTAAGGACTAAATCTCTAAAAACAGGAGAACTACAATGAACCCCCGTAAGCACACTTTTCTTATCCTCCTCCTTGGTTTGTTGCTGGTTGCATTTGCAGCGGTCTCAGCCCAAACGCCTTCGCAAGGCGAACAAAAGAAGCAGACTGAGAGTTGTTGCGCGATGGAATCATGTTGCACTGACGACTCGTGCGACATGAAGAAAGAAGGCGCGGCAAACTCCGAAGCCAAACATGATTGCTGTGGTGAATCGTGCGACATGAAGAAGCATGACGAGACGATGAAGCACGACAAAGACAGCAAGCATGAATGCTGCAATATCAAGAACAAGAAGAATAAGAAGGTAACGTAAGAATTAGCCACGGATGACACGGATCTAGAAACCGATCAGCATTGATCAGTAAATTATCCGTGTCATCCGTGGCTCAGGTTTCCCGTGAAATACATAATTTTAGTGGCACTAATTCTCGCGCAGGGTAGATCTGTCTTCGCGCAACACGAGGGTCATCAAATGCCGCCGCCAAAACCTGCGGCGTCGCCGGCAACACCTGCTCCGAGTCCACAAGCCGAGCAGCCGGCGATGGAAATGTCTGGGCACATGGACCATGGCGTCTTTGTGATGCACGACGACGAAATGTTCATTCGTCTCGGACAGCGCGAATCTAATCTCGTGCCGATGGCCCGCATAATGGGCTCCGGCACATCGTGGCAGCCAGACTCGAGCCCGATGCCGATGCTGCACAAGCAATCAGGCGAGTGGCTGTTGATGTTTCATTACAACTTCGTCGCGGGCGTCAATCAACAGGGTGGACCAAGAGGCGTGACGAAGTTTGAGTCGGCAAACTGGTTCATGCCTTCGGCCATCCGGCGCGCCGGACCGGGAACACTCGAGCTGCGCGGCATGCTCAGCGCTGAGCCATTCACGTTTCCGCCGGGCGGCTCGCCGCTGCTGTTTCAAACCGGTGAAAGTTACAAGGGCGAGCCATTGATCGATCGGCAGCATCCACACGATCTGTTCATGGAGCTGAGCGCGAGTTATACGGTGCCGGTTGGCGATCGTGCGAGCTGGTTCGTTTATGCCGGTTATCCCGGGGAGCCCGCGCTTGGTCCAAACGCGTTCATGCATCGTGCTTCAGCGTCCGAGAACACCTCGGCGCCGCTCTCGCATCACCTGCAAGACTCGACGCACATCGCGTTCGGCGTCGTTACGACCGGATTCACGTATCGCTGGTTCAAACTCGAAGGCTCCGTTTTCAACGGTCGCGAGCCGGACGAGAATCGTTACAACTTCGAAGCACACCCGTGGAACTCGCGCTCGATCAGGTTATGGTTTGCGCCTAACAGCAACTGGTCCATGCAGGTGAGTCATGGATTTTTGCGCAATCCGGAAGCGCTCGAGCCGGGCGACGTGCGCCGCACGACTGCGTCGATCAGTTACAACAAGCCCTTCGAGCGTGGCAACTGGGCATCGAGTTTGATCTGGGGACGCAACCACGAGAGTCATGGCGGCGAAATTTTCAACCTGAACGGATATGTGGCAGAATCCACGGTGAAGTTTCTCGATCGAAACTATCTCTACACGCGCCTCGAACTGACGGATAAAAACTCGATACTGCGCGATGCTGACCGCATCAGTCTCGGCATCACTGACCATCATCCGTCGTTTCGCATCGGGGCATACACAGCCGGCGGCGCGCGAGATATTTGGAACACTGAAAAGACCTCGGTTGCGATCGGTAGCGACGTGACGTTCTATTCGAAGCCGTCGATCCTCGATTCGATTTACGGCTCGAATCCGGTTTCGTGGAAAGTCTTTTTGAGAGTACGACCCGGCCCAATGAATATGAGCTCAATGCACGGAACGCATTAATTAAGGAGTAAAGCGTTAATGAAGAAAAACTGGCTATTAATTGCAGGTATCGCGATGCTGGTTGTCGCTGCGGTGTTTATGCTCAACTCAGCAAACAACCTTTCGGTAACCGCAGTAAAGAACGCAAACCAATCGACGGCGCCGCCACAACACGAGCATTCAACCACGGCCAAGACTGTGCCGGCGCATTTCGAGGTGGCGCCGAGCAGGTCGAGTCTTGGACCAACGCTCGATCCCGGCTCATTCAACGGCATTACGCGCGATGCCTATCGCGCAGCGCGAGAGATACCGGTGACGCTCGCGCAGTTGCCGTGTTACTGCCACTGCGATCAGGGCTTCGGACACAAGAGTCTCTACAGTTGTTTTGAGGACGACCACGCATCGCACTGCGATGTCTGTGTTCGGGAAGCGCTACTCGCGCTGAAACTCGAGAAGGAACAGCGGATGTCGCCGGCGCAGATCCGCGACACCATCGTGGCGCAGTACTCTCATTAACCTGTATAGTAGGTCCAAATTCAAAACGGATCTGGGCGGAGGATTACGGAATGAAGAAGTATGCATTTTTTCTGGCGTTCGCAATTGTGGCAGTGTTGGCGTGCAACCGTGTAGGTGCAGTCAGTGAAATGCCCGCAGTGGGAGCGGCGGCGCCAGGTTTCAATCTGACGACAAACGAAGGCAAGCAGGTAAGTCTCGGCGACTTCAAAGGCAAGTGGGTGGTGCTGTATTTCTACCCGAAGGATTTCACGCAGGGCTGCACGATCGAGGCTCGTAACTTCCAACGCGACCTCGCCAAGTATGAGGCCGCAAACGCGGTGATTCTCGGCGTCAGCGTTGATAACGCGGAATCACACAAGGAGTTCTGTGCTAAGGAAGGTCTGAACTTCAAACTTCTTGCAGACACGGATGCGAAGGTTTCAGAGCAGTACGGCTCTATCATGGAGTACAACGGCGCGAAGCTCTCTGCACGCAACACTTTCATCATCGATCCTTCAGGCAAGATCGCGAAGGTGTTTGAGAAAGTGAAAGTGGCGCCACACAGTGAGGAAGTGCTGGCGGCACTCGCAAGCCTCCAAAAGCAGTAGTAGCCGCAAAAAGGCACAAAGCCATCCACAGATTACGCAGATTGTTTATGAAATCTGTGTAATCTGTGGATGGCTTTGTGCCCTTTTGTGGCTACTTCTTCTTGATCTCGGACACCTTCATTTGACCGGCGGCGGCCTCGATCGTGAAATCGATCTGATCGTTGACGGCGATTCCATTTAAAAGCTTCGGATCCGTGACGGGAAATTCCATTTGCATTGCCGGCATGAGCCCGTCGATGTCGCCGTGATCGATCTCGATGGCGGGAGCTTTCGGATTGGTAAACACGGCTTTGACAACTCCGGCGCCGTGATAAGTGTTTGTTTGCACAGCAGCTGCCGGCCCGCTCGGTGTTGCTGATGCTGACTGTTTGTTAGTTGGTGGAGCACCGCAGGCGGCAAGCAACATCAGCGCTCCAAAGACAATTATCACTCGGCCCATTAGTTCGCCGGAGCGAGCCATATACTTCGCTTCTCCTTCTCTTTCGCAATGTAGGCTACGAACAGTCTATCATTTGCGAACGCGCCCGCGGGTAGTTCGGCGTTTGCCGCGACACTCAACGCCGATCCTGTCGTTCCGATGTTGTGGATCTTCGTCTCTAGCTTATCAGCACTCTGCCAGACCGCTATCATACTTTGACTGCCTGCGGCGAGCGCCGGTGTGCCGCGCACGGTCTCCTGCGACAGCAACTGCCGCGGTGAGAAACTGTGACCTTTGTCTTTCGACTCCGCGAAGTAAAGTCCCGGCTCGCTTTTTTCCCCCGCTGCAAACCAGACGACCTTGAGTAATCCCGAAGCCTTGTCCACCGACAACGATGGGCCAGAGACCGGACATCCCTGCAACATCCAATGATCGTCGCTCACGATCACCGGCGCGGAAAACTTCGTTCCACCATCGGCCGAGCTCGCGACTGCGATGTGACGAAAACTCCCCGGAAGCACCTGGCGCCAACCAGCGTACAACGTTCCGTCAGCAGCAACAGTGAGTGAAGTTTTACAACACGGGCACGCGTCGGAAGCGACTTTGCGATTCGCGGAGAAACTACGACCGCCGTCGGTCGACGTCGCAACATAGAGATCGCGGTTGCTCTCCATGTGATGGCCTTCAGCCTTCGTCGAGGGCTTAGGAGCGTGAACGTTGCGCTCGTCGAGCCAGCCGGCGTAGATGCGGCCGTCTTTGCCGACGGCAAGCGAGTGCATGCCGTGTGCGCCCGGAACTTTATCGTCGTTTACTTTCACTTCACTCGAAAAGCTCTGACCGCCGTCGGTAGACGCCGAGAGATAGATGTCTGTTCCGTGTTTGTCGCCGGCTTCGACGCGTGGGGTCCAAAGGACGTACACGGCGCCGTCGGGAGCAACAGCGACGCTAGGTTGATCGCCGCGCCACGCTGTCGCGACGCCGGGCTGGCGGTTCACGCGCACGGGCGAGCCCTGCATCTCGGCTTTGTTATTGAAATGCGCGAGCATCACGTCGGCCTGCTTGGCGTCGTGATTGACCCACGCGACGTAGAACGTACCGTCCGGAGCCGTAGCAGTCGCAGGCTCAGCCGCGTCGATACCCGGCGCGGAGATCTGAATTGGTTGTGGTGTCGCGGCGGTCTCGCGAGTTGCGGCAATGTGGCTGCAACCCGCGAGAGCAATCAATGCGACGCAGAGTAGTAAGAATTTAATTAATGACATTGGACCTAATAAAAGAAGAATTTCTCCCGCCGCGGCGCTACGGCGCCACGGTGTTTTCCGCAGCGCCGTTGCGCCGTAGCGCGAGAATCCTCTTTAAAAACTCACCTTCATTCCAAATTGAAACTGCCGCGGATCGAATGCGGCGGTCGGTTGTCCGAACCTCGGCAAAGGCTGAACGCCCGACCCAAATGTATTATTCGGCACTCCCAAATTCGCATGGTTCAGGACGTTGAAGCCCTCGGCCAGCAACTGCAAGTCGACGCGCTCCGTCAGGTGAATCCTGCGACTCAGACGCAAATCGAGCGATGCGAAGTTGAACCCGCGTCCCGTATTGCGTCCGACGCCAATGGGCCGATCGTTGAAGTTCGTATCAAAGTTGCGATCGCTCCCCAGCAGCACGTTGAACGGCAAACGCGATCCGTACGTGAATATGTAACCCACCTGGAAACCGCACAGGAAGCGCTGGAACCCTGTGGCCTTGCTATGTCGTGGCGCTTCGAGCGAACCACTTACGACGAGACGATGGCGCTGGTCGTTGTCTGACAGTCCACGATCGTCGCTTATGTCGAAGTTGTTTTGCACGCTCGAGAAGAAGAAGTTGCCCGCGTCGTCAATCGCCTTGGAGAGCGTGTAGGAGACGCGCATGCTGGCCCAGGAGGTAGCGCGCTGGTTGTATGAAACGACCATGCCGTCGTAGTTCGACTTTCCCGAGCTCTCAAAGCGCGAGATGTTGCCCCAGTTAGGATCCGGGCGGCCCAGGTTGGGAATGCCTGCTGACACCGGAACTGTCGGGACATTTGCATTCCGCGAAAGTATCAGGTGAAGCGCGCGCACGTGCAGGTAACCGACTGAAACGACCGCATTGCCCGGCAACTCACGTTCGATCTGGAGATTCGCCTGCTGGCTGTAACTGGCTTCGATATCCGGATCGACCCGCGTGATGTTTGGCTTCGTCGGCAACGTCGATGGTTGCAGCGCCAGGATGTTGGGAAACACCGGTGCGCCGGGCTGAGTCGGCGACAATTGGACCACGAGATACTTCGAACCATCACGCTGCAGCGCGTTGGAGGTTGCTCGGAGCGGAATACGATCGTAATAAAGACCGAAGCTTGCGCGAACGACGGTCTTTCGATCGCCCGGCGCCCACACGATTCCGAGTCGTGGTGCGATGTTGTCGGTATCAGTCTGGATCGGGTCCGGCAGGAACTGCAGATCGTAACGAAGCCCGGCATTGATCGTCAGATCGGGACGAACACGCCATTCATCCTGCGCAAACACGCCGACATTCGGATTCGATTGAAGCTGGCTCGGCACGCCGAACGCTTGCTGGAACGTTTGATAGTTGCCGGCGAGGAAGGTGCTCATCGATGCGAACTGGTAAACGCCTTCCAGCGCTCCGGGAAAGAAAATGTTCACGCGGTTGTAGAGAAAGTTACCGCCGACTTTCAACGTGTGCGCGCCGCGCTGTGTAGAGACGTTGTCGACAGCTTCGAATAGATTGATGTCGCGAGCCTGCGGCGAGAATGTCGCAATACCGAGGTTTGCGATTCCCGTGATGTTGATTGCTGGTCCGACAGTGTCATTGACCGGCGCGTCAAGGCGGCTGTTTGTGTATTGAAAACGCGCCTCGTTCAGCGTGCGGGAGTTGAAAGTCGTTACGTTACTGACCTGCACCGTCTGATCGGTGTCGTTGATACCGGTGCCGCGGCTGACAGCATTGAGTCCGCCCACGTTGCGCGAGTTGACGGCATTGATGTGGTAGAGACTGTAACGAGCGCTGAGCTGATTGCGCGAATTGATACTGTGATCGATTCGTCCGAAAAAATTGGTGGTGTCAAAACTCGCCGGCACCACGCCACTCTCGATCAATGGACCGCCGTAGTTAAGGGAGCGCAGACGATTATTGATAGGTGTGACCAGCGTCGGATCGATAGTAATGACGGCGGAATAGTTTCGACGCGTCTGTTCGAAGTTAGTAAAGAAGAACGTTCGATCGTGGCGAATCGGTCCGCTGATCGTGCCGCCATACTGCGCCTGCGTCAGCAGATCTTTTGTCGGCGCGATAGGATTACGCGCGTCAAAACGCTGATTACGAAAGAACCCGTACAAGCCGCCGTGCCATTCGTTTGTGCCTGACTTGGTCAGCATGTTGACCACGCCGCCCGAAGCTCTGCCGAATTCCGCGATGCCGCCGGAAGTCACCACCTGAAACTGGTCGATCACTTCCTCGCTGTAATAAGTGCCCGTGAGATCGGCCGCGTCGTCGTTCGCTGACACACCATCGAGAACAAAGCTGTTGTAGAGATTTCGCTGACCGGCGATCGAGATGCCTTGGCCCGGAACGGCGGAAGTCTCGGCAAAGCGCTGATTACTTCCGGTGTTGGTTGGTGAAACTCCCGGTACCAATAAAGCGAGGTCGAGAAAATTTCGCCCGTTGAGCGGCAGCTCGTTGATCTCCCGCGGCCTGATCGTCTCAGTGATCTGTGTGCGCACGGTCTCGATAACCGGCACGCCAGTCCCGCCGATGTCGACCTGGGCCGTCACGCCCGCGACGTTCAACTTAATCGGCATATCCAGAGCCTGACCCACGAGGACGGTGAGCTGTTTGGTCAGCGATTCAAAGCCTTCGGCCTCGATTTTCAGATCGTAATCGCCGGTGCGCAGGTAAGGGAATCGATATCTCCCTTCCACGTCGCTCGTGGTTGTTAGTTGATGGTTGGTCTCGAGGTGAGTAGCCGTCACCGTGACGCCACTCACTACAGCGCCCGTGGCATCTTCAATCCGCCCGCTGAGCGTACCGGATGTGACGCTTTGTTGAGCTGCACCGAGACCCGAAAGCATAAAAACTAAGAGGGCAGCATAGATGGGTATTCGCATGGACTTCTCCGCAAAATAGATGGAGCCCCTCCGGACTAAGTCGAGTCTTGAGGGCTTGATCTTATTTAGAAGGTAATTAAGCGGAGATTGACGGAGGTCCCCTGGGGCATGCCTGCTTCCAGTTTTCATTGGACGAAAACAGGAGCGCTTGTTCCTCGTAGAACGAGTGTGTCGTTACTGAGGAAGTTTGTTGCCGGTTAGCCTGGACGAGGCTTTTTTCGCGTTTTTGTTGTCGAGCCGTGCTTGCTGCACAGGACACGCAATCCATGTGACAGGGCTGACCCAATGAGTGTGATTCAGCACTTGGTTGTGAGGAGTTTGTTTCAGCAGTTTGGCTGTGTGAGTGTGGAGATTCAACAACTGGCTCGGCGACGATGGTGATGCCATCGCTTTCCATCTCGGCTCCGTGCAAACCGCACATCGGTTCCGATTTGGGTGGCGGGACCTTCTTCGCCGCGATTCCCGATTCGCAATGTCCTGCTTTGCCAACGCAGCAGGGCATCGTATCCGCTTTGTCGAGTGAAGCGTTGACGATGCGAAACGGTTCAGCCGCCACAAAAAGGCACAAAAAGAACAAAATGCCGATTGATACAACTCTGTTCCTTTTGTGCTTATTTGTGACCATCTGAATAAAAACTACTGAGCCGGTTCTTGCGGGACGGGCTTCTTAACCAGTTTCATTTTGCACTTCGGACACGTCCCACGTTTCTTCGAGGTTATGTCTTCGTGCATGGGGCAGACATAGTGGAATTTGAGTGGTTTGCTCGGATGAGCCGAGCGTTCCTTCTGTGCTGCGGAAACGACAGGCACAGAGTACACCGTGGAACCTGAAAGAAGCAATGCGGCCGCGAGCAGCATGGTCAAAAGTTTTAGGAAATGCATTGTTATGGGATTTGAAGTCTTCTCTGCGATCTCCGCGTATCTCTGTGATCTCTGCGTTAAATATTTCTCGCGACTACCAGTTACATAGAGCGCCTTCCTGCTCACGTCTCATCGCCATGAGCAGGAAGTGGCGCTTTGATAGTGCCTGCTGGTTGGGTAGGTGGTGGTTTTCTTAGAGTGTGCCGGCATCTACCTTGACGCTGTCGAAGTTTGTTCTGGAGCCGTCAGCGGCTAAGGTGAGCTTGGTCCACACACACTTGCCTTTGCCGTTCCCTCCCGGGAAGTTCGGGAAGAGGTCGCCTGCGGATATGTGTTCAATGTACTCAACCTTGTTGTCGCTAGTTTTGTAAAGGCTCGTATCCGTGCAGAGTGTGCCGGTCCCGCCGGGGCTGTTGCCGCCTACTTTTTCTTGTACTTGTGGCATAACTGTTCTCCTTCAAGATGGAAGTTCATGACTTGCTTCCACTATTTCTGGAAGCGCTAATAAGTTTTTGTTGACGGCACGCTGGTGGTTGAAGCTCTAAATCAGAGCAACGCCCATCGCAGCGTTACCGATTCCTCCGGACGAAACCCAATCACCATCAGCTTCGCGAGCTGGAGGGTGCTTTTGTCTTTCTTGTCTGCAATCCTCACGAGATAAATGTGGCCCAACTTGATTGGCGCCGTTGCCTGTGGGCCTACGTCTAAAAGTTTGGACGCTTCCTGCAACAGCTGGAATTCCTGCTTGCTAAGGTCTTGCTTCAGGACCATGACTTTGTCGCCCTGAAGATGCAGGGAAGCGAAGCCGGTTCCGCCTCCTTGTGCGTCCTCGAAGCCATAGCGGTTTCGAAGCTCGTCTGCCGTGCCGAGATCGACGATCGCCGCCAGCCGGTCATTCTCAAGGCCGCTCACAAGACTGCCGCCGCTCGCGAGGGTGAAACTAAGATCACTGCAGCGGTTACCCCAGTCAGTGTTCGTAAACGCCATTCCTTCTTTCCCGTCACTGAAACAGAGCGTCCGCGCCAGGGGATCGACGGAGTACAAGGTGAAGATCCCCCCACGTTTTTTCGGCTGGGCCGCGCCCTTTTCATCAGGCGCCGACGGAGCTTGTGCCCTTAGCACCTGAAACGAACCCAGGGCGATGAACACCACCAATAAGATAAAGAGAACGCGTTTCATGATCTCAGTTTTCTGCCTGTCAGATTTCAAATTCATATCCTCCCCTTTATTCGTTTGTTTGCCGTTTACTGGGGAGACCCTTTCTCAATTTTGCTTCGCCAGCTCAGGTTCCTGGCTTAACGACTCGCCAGGTTAGGTAGATGGACGAGTTCCTGAAACTTCTGGTCGGGGATATGTCGTGCTTCGTTCCGCTTCCTAAGTTCCTGGAAGTAATAGAATGGAACAAAGGCGGAACTAAACTTGTTAGTGATCCAGTCGTCCTCAACAATGTAATTGAGCGGGTATAGATTGACATCTTGCGAGCACTGGTTGAGCGTTTCGGTAACCGCCTTAACGACGAGAATATTGTTAAGCACGGTCGGGTCGTCGTAAATGTCTTTCTCGATGATGTACAAAAGCGCGTCTTCACGGGCGCGTCTTTCCCACTCCTTGACGATCTTCAGAGCCCTTTCATACTGGCGGGAGTTAATTTCCAGACGCAGAGTTGTTTCAGAGTCGTTGCGCGCCTCCCTCAAATACTCTTTGTATACGGCGGGAGGCACCGTGCCAAAGGTTTTTTGGTGCTTCGCTGAATAGATACCAAAGGCGTCGATTGTGGGAGTTCCTCCAGCCAGTTTGATGAGTACGGGGAAGGACGAGCCGCTCTTATCGTAAAACTCTCCCTTGCGTGCCGAGAGCACAATAAAATACCGGTCGGGATCGACTCTGGTCCAACGACTGGTTCCTATCCCCGGAATATCGCAGGTGATCGACGTGTCGTCATAGCTGACGAGCTTCATTGTCTTTCTGACGGCTCCGAATATCCGGTCCTTGCCGGTTGCGGTAAAGGAAATCGACTCCGGTTTGCCGAGTTCTTTGTTTATCTCGTATTTAGCGGTAGCGATCTGGTGCGGTTCCGCAGCGTCGGTAGCGGCAAGTACCGTGACCATTCCCTTGGAATCAAATTGATAGAGTCGAGCTTCGGTGCTCGATAACTGCGCTTTCCATGTTCCGACGAGATCAAAGGAACAACTCTTTTCCTGGGCCAATACCCTAACGGTCGAACCCAGAAGCATAATAGCCAGCAGCGAGATTATGGCAGTAAGTTTCATGGTGTACTCCCTCTGTGTTCTCTGTGCCTCTGTGGTTCTGAGCCGCTGCGGTGAAACAACCACGGAGGCACAGAGACCACAGAGATTGCACAGAGAAAACCCAAGTTGGGCCAGGAATAGAAGCCACCACCGGCAGCTCCTATCCTGACCATTGCCGCAACTTAGAATCCGAAGCCGGTGCGGTAACCGTATTTCTTGACGTCCTTGTTAATGTCATTCTGGCGAGCTCTGCTCAGCTTCGCCCATTCAGCGTACGACTTCACGGGATCCGCCCAGGCGATTCGGGTCAGAATATTCTTCTGACTGGCAAACGCCCCAGCGTGGCCCCAGTAGTTGGTAGCATCGTTGACAATACGGAAGGTGCCGGAGTGCATCGCGAAATCAACGTCGATCCCGGGATGGCCCATACTAAAGAGCCTGAAGCGGATCGTCTCGATATCGTAAGGATCTCCGGTCAGGAAATACCAGCCAGGCATATCAGCCCCGCGCATCTTCGCATAGTGCTTCAATGCCTCCGGGGTGTCGTCCTCTGGTTTGACCGAGATTGAGTAAAAGAAGAGATCCTTACCCATGCGATCTTTCAGGTCACGATACGTTCGTTTCATGACCGTAGTCACCAGAGGGCAAGCGCCGTGACATTGAGCGTACATCAAATTGATCACGGCTTGCTTACCTCTGATCAGATCGTCATAGAACCTGACCTCTTTGCCATCGTGTGTCCGAAGCACCGCATTTGTGAACTTCGCAGCGCCTTGCGACGATGGGTGCGGCGTGAACGCTCCCCTGGTGAACAGTGATCTTCTATCCATTACGCCACCTCCTCATTCCGGAGTTTCGCTTCGAACTCCCTGTTAGCCCGGACAATTGTTGCATCGCATGCAGCCTTGGCCGCCGCATCAGGAACAACAGTCCATTGCACCATCATGATCCCGTCTTCGTGGGCCATGTTGTGACAGTGGATCAGGTATCTGCCGACATAGTCTCGGAACCTCATCCTGAGCAGTGAGCCCTCTCCCGGCTCGACCTTGGTTACGTCTTTCCTGCCCCTGTACAGCACAGGCACCGGAACTTCAGTATTTACGCCATTGATGAGCGCAAATCGTTTGATAATACGAAATTCCTCTAAGTGAATATGCACAGGGTGGGCCCAGTTGGTACCGACGTCGGCATTATTGTTGATCAGCCACTCTTCAGCGGTGCCCCTAATAATGCAGTGCTGCGGTATGTCGGGATCGAAGGTGCGGTGGTTAACCTTGAACAATCGTGGGACCGTTCCCACTGGATCGCGGTTAAACTGCCACTCGAAAAAGGTGTCGGGTACAATCGGATCCGGCATGGTGCAGAGGGTCTCCGGAATGTCCGGTGTATCTTGCGGGAACCAGGTTTCCCGGTTTACCACGTCAAACCGCATCACGACGTTGCCAATGTTGAGCCCCGGCGGTAGTCCCGGAGGATTCACGTTTCCTGGGTTAACATTCTGGCTTGCAGCGTCTGTGAGATACAGCTTGTCGCCCGGACTGAAATTCCCGAAGTCGATGACCACATCGTAGCGCTCAGCGACGTTCACTCGCAGTGCGCCCGGAGTGACGATCGTGGCTCCCACGACGGCATTGCTGTTGCCGGCATTTGCGCCTGCATCGAGCGGAACCGGATGCTCGAGGAAATTGGCGTCAGTGGCGATCACGACAATTGTTTCAATATTGCCCGTGGGGCCGATAAGCCTGAGGTCCCATTGGGCCTTTGTCACGCCGGTAGAGAGAATACGGAACCGGTACTTTCTATTTCTGACAGTCATCTTCGGCTGAATCGCGCCGTTAATGATGAACTTGTCGCCGCCGGCCGCATTGACCATTTCATTTCGGCCTTGTGCATCCAGCGCACAGAATCTCTTGTCCGTAAGGATGAGGGGAATGTCAGTGACGCCGTAATATCCAGGCAGCCGCAACGACCCCGCGGAGGGGTGCTCGTGGCCTGGATCCGTCGGGTCATAAACGATGAACATACCATTCAGGCCCATCACATTGTTGTTGACTGTCTTCTCTGCGCGGTGATCGTGGTACCAGAAGGTGCCCATCTTCTCCCGTGTGTCACCGTTGCCGCCGAACGCGTCCAAGCCGGCATAGCAATTCGGGTAGAGATTGTCTTTCCAGAAGCCGCTGGGGAAGAAGTCGCCCGCAAAACCGTCGCTCTCCGAGCCGTGGTGTCCGTTATGCAGGTGGATCGTTATCTCAGGGTGGCCAAACGTATTATCGCCGTTCGGCGGCGTGCTGTTCCGGAACCGCACGATCGTGGGTTTGCCATATCTATTCAGGACTGTTGGGCCTGGATAGACGCCATTGAAGCCCCAGACATACGACTCACCGAACTCGGAGTGGAATCGATGCAGGCCGGGCCTGGCTTCCAATTCGGTAGTAACGTGAGCTGGTGTGAATTGGGCCCAGCGCTGATGTGGCGCTCGGTTAAATTCACCCGCGCCGAGGTTGGCGGTCTCGGTTGGTTGTGGATTTAGTGGATGGTCTATCGCCGGAAACGGAATCGGCAAATCATCCACAAACGGTGTATGTGACGGACTGGCCGCGTTTCCTACGCATTGAACAAGCGGCGGAGGAATTGAGCCTTGAAACGCCAGTGCCTTTCGAGTAGTGATAAGGTTTGGGGCCAAAACAGTTGCGGCCCCGGCTGCTGCTCCTATCTTGAGCACACTTCTTCTGCTGATTGTGCCTTCAGTTTTTTCTCCAACTCCCTGCCGATTTCTGCCTTTCTTTTTAGGCATAGTATCTCCTTTCAGCCGTTTGGGTTTGGCCTCAAAGCTAAAATCCCGTGCTGTTGGTTGTTGACCTTTACTCGAAGAGTGTAGCTATCTAGCGCCCGAGTCCTGATCTAACTTCCCGACAAGGCGATCAGTTTGAAAGGCGAGTGCTGTTGCTGAAACAGTTGAGTAATGTCAGTTGAATTTCGAACTTACGCAATAACCAAGAAAATTTCAGTTGTGCGCGGTTGCTGAATCGGGTGAGAGATTACGCTCTCAGTTTTCGAAGAACAAGATCTGTTGCTTGGCGTATTTTGTCGTTCGTTGGCGATTCTTGCTTTTGGTTGAAAGTGGATTTCAAAAACATGGGCCAACTGTTAACGAGGTGTTAATTCAAGTAAGAAAATACGTAAACGAAGAGTTGGACCGAGGGCAAAACTGAGTGCTTTGCGATCTGGACCAGGTGCTCCCGAACAGTCTTGTGCTGAGTGCCATTTCCGTTGGTTGGACTATGACCGTTGCCATTCCCGTTGTGTGCTTCGGGCGTGGTCTTATTCTTGAACTGTGAGCGATAAAGTGCCGGAGAGAATCCGTAGGTGGATTTGAAGTCACGCACGAAGTGACTTTCGTCGTTCAACCCAACCTGATATGCGATTTCCTTCACACTAAGGAAACTCGACTCCAGTAAATCCTTTGCTCGCTCCATTCGCAACAATCTCAAATAGCGAATTGGAGGCATGCCGACGTCAGACTTGAAGATATGACAAAGACGCCAAACGGAAAGGTTTACGGATTGAGCGAACTCGCCGAGAGATAACTCCCCACGAACGTCCTCTCGCATCATCTGAATAATTTTTTCGACTCGTTTATCCAACCAGGCCACCTGGGGAGATGTAGATTGAAATCCGACACGCTTAGACTATTGCCGGCGAGCCGCACTCGACAGCATGACAGCTACACTTGAACAGCCTGTGAGGGCAAATATCGGGTCGTCTGGGCGGAATGACCTTTGTGGCAAAACCGAGTCGGGCAAAGCAATATGATCGCAGTTGCGAGGTGCGATGCCTTCGGGAATGACTCTTGGGAGGGCGTCATTTAGAAGGTCGCGATTTAATACTACAAGTGACAAAATCCTGTCAACGCTGACACAGAATTGCAACCACTTTGAAAGACTCGTTTACATTCGGAGATGCAAGCAAGGCTACAAGATGCGCAAGAAGCACAAAAATAAATGTGCTTGTTGCGCATCTTCTTTCTCTGCGGTTCTCTGCGTATCTTTGCGCTCTCTGCGTTGAAATTGCCACTAAACGCAGAGAACGCGGAGATACGCAGAGTGCCGCAGAGAAGCTCTAACTAAACTAATTCGCTGCCGTCTTCGAAACGGAATTGCTCGCGAAGTTCGGCACCCAAACGTTCGCACCATCATAGGCGACCGCGAACGGACCTTTTCCGGTTGCGTAGGTGGCCAGCACGGTCCCGGTCGGACTGACTTTCATCAACGTGCTGTCACCATTGCACACTACCCACATGTTTGTTCCATCAAACACTATCCCCGCAGCTCCATCACCAACCTTGAACGTGCCGAGGTTCAGGCCATCAGACGCGCGCAGCTTGGTCACGGTCTTATCGAAGTAGTTTGTGATCCAAACATTCTCACCCTGAGCCGCAACGCCAAACGCACCCTGGCCCACGGCATATCGTCCCACCAAAGCGCCAGCGGTGCTGAGTCGTGTAACGGTTTCGCCGAAGTTATTGGCTACCCAGATGCTGCCTCCCGCAAACGCCAAACCCATCGGGCGCTTGCCGGCCGCAAATGTTCCGAGGTTAGCTCCGGCCTTGCTGAGCTTGGTTACGTTGTTGCTGCTTCGATTCGCGACCCAGATGTTAGTGCCATCGAAGGTCAATCCACCTGGACCGTCACCGGCAGCGTAAGTGCCGAGAACGGCGGCAGTTGCAGGATCGAGTTTCGTTACGTTGTTGCTCAGCAGGTTGGCTACCCAGATAGCGGAACCGGCATACAGTAATGCAACCGGACGTTTGCCGACCGCGAAAGTTCCGGATACGACACCGTCCTTCACTCTCACTCTCGTAACCGAGTCGGTAAACTGCATTGCGACCCAGATATACGTGCCGTCAAACGCAACCGCTTCAGGACCAGTCGTGCCTGGTGTAGATATGGTTGCGGTCCCACCGTCGTCGACCGCCACAACGCCATCGCCGACCGCGCTGACACCGTTGGCGCCGCCACCGCTGGTGACTGTTCCACTTCCGAGAGTGATCTCACTCATCGGTTGTGCGTCCTGAGCTTTAACCACACTCAGCGTCATGGTTGAAAGGGCCACGAATACGGCTACGCTGAAGACTTTCAATCTTACAAGACTCATTTGGCACCTCCATTCGCTTTCATCTTCGCTGAGTCTTTAGGCCAATCTACCCAGCTAATCGCTTCTGCAATCGCATCAGGCGCTTGCATTCCCGGGCAACCACCCCATCGTTGCAGAGGTTCGTTACCATACTTGAGTACCCCGATGTGATTGCTCGTATCCTTATCGAGCGCGGGGTCGGGGTCTACAAAGCCAAGCTTGCGACGTAGGAGCTCCATGTCGTCCGCGGAACCAGTCAGGAACAGCCACCCCGGCTTCACCTTATGCATTTCCGCATAGTGTTTGAGAGCCGGCACAGTGTCCTCTTTCGGTTTCAGCGAGAACGAATAGAAAAAGATATCCTTGCCGGCGCGATCGCCGAGTAGATTCTGCACGCGCACCAGATTTCTGGTTACGGGCGAACAGATACCTTCACATTTCGCATAGAACATGTTGAAGACCACGATCTTGTCTTTGACGAGGTCATCGTAGAACTTCACTTTCTTTCCTTCCTGCGTGGTCAACACGAGGTTCGGAAAGTAACGTTGCCTGATCCTCTCACGCGAATCTATTACTTTAAATTTAGAAGGCGCGTCGAGAGCTTGCGCTTTCGCCAGCAGCGGCACCACAAACGGAGCCGCCCCTAACGCTGCTACTAAGCTTCTGCGTTTTTTGTCCGTCATAACTTTTCCTTTCTTCAAGCTTCATCAAGGGCGACTAAGGTTGCGTCTTGTTATCTCCAACATCGTCGATTTCGCCGAGCACCATCATGGCGTGATCTTCGTGAACCACGTTGTGACAATGCAGCGGGAACTTACCGATGAAGTCGCGGAAACGGAAATACACCTTTGCTTCCATGTTGTGTTCCAACCTGAAAACGTCTTTCCGGCCTCTCGTGATGAGTCCGGTTGATGACGGCGGATTACCGTTGATTGTGAGCGTCTGGAACTCCTCAAAGTGCATGTGAATCGGATGTTGCCAGCCTCCCGAGTTGTTTTGGAAAATCCATTTTTCCACTGTATTCCGCTTAATCCGGAAGCGCGGCGCCTGGTTGCAACCGCCAACAAGCTGGCCGTTGACCTGCCATTGACCGTTGCCTCTTTCAAAGCGGAACGTGCGAGTGATGCGCGCTGCATCGTTGGTATTCGGGAAACCGTAGAAGTAAGTCGTATTCGCCGGAATCGTTGCGGGATCGATACTGTTGTCCGCCACGACCGGGCCATCGACGACGATCTTGAGGATCTTGTTCCCCTGGCCCGCTCCGAGCACGTCTCCGGTCGGACCACGACCATCTTCCTGTTCGAGACGGTTTTCGAGATAGAAAGTCTTTCCAGCCTGGCCTGTGAAGTCGACGATGACGTCGACACGTTCGGCCACTGAAAATCGCGCGCTGTTTACCTGCACGGGTCTCTCCAGCAGGTTACCGTCTGTTGAGATCTGCCAGAACGACTTGGTCGTGTTGTTTGGTCCGAGCACAAACATCTGGTAGAAGCGCGACGGTCCCGTGTTTAGCCAGCGGAAACGATAACGCCGCGGGCTCACGTGCAACACCGGGTTGATCTTGCCGTTTACGAGGAATTTGTCACCGAGAATTCCGTCCGTATTGAATAGATCGAACCTCAGTAATCCTGTGTCTTCGTCGAACACCTTGTCGTTGAAGACCATGTAGATATCGAAACTGGTGAGCGGGTTTTGTCCGTCGCCAAAGCTCGGTAGACGGAAGCCGGTGTTTTCATCGCCAGTATCGAATTCATTGAACAGAATGTACGTGCCTGCGAGCCCTTTGTACGTGTTTTCCGCCGTGTGATCGATGCGGTGATCGTGATACCACAGCGAATGCATCGCTTCCTTGATGTCGCCTGTGCCTGGATGTGTGGAGTTAACTCCGGCATAAACGTTCGGATAGTGGTAATCGTAGAACTTGCCTTGTCCAAAGAAGAAACAAGGATAACCGTCGCTCTCGAGCGGGGTGTGTCCGTTGTGCAGGTGCGTCGTTACTGACTGCAATCCAAATCCGCCGTTGTTGTTAGGCAGATTGTTTCGTTGTCGCACCAAGATCGAGCCATTGCCGGGACTGCCGAGCACTCCGTATCGCTCGACGATCATCGGACCCGGCGTGATGCCGTTGAAACCCCAGATAGTTTGCGGGGGAAGCTCACCTGCGGGAGCCATCAACACAGTCCCTTGCTGTTGACTCATCTCGTAATAGCGCTGAGGTGGAAACTGCACGAACGCCTGGTGCGCAACCGTACGTCCTTCGCCTGCCCCAGTGTTTGGTGCTTGTGTCGGTGCAGGTGTGAGTGACGCGACTGGCGCCAGTACTTGTAGTCGCGGCATGTTTTCGACGAATGGGGTCGTCGGTGGGCTTTGTGGGTCGTCATCGTCCATCCCGGCGCTGGTGATCGGGTGGGCACTCAAACCCTTTTTCGGGATCAGCAAACCGGCACTGGTAAGCAATCCCATCTTGAGCAGATCGCGGCGCTTAAAACCCTCGGCGATCAGCTCGCCGCGATTTCTCGCAGCAGTTTGCCTATCTTTCTCTTTTCGTCTATTCCGTTTGGAGATATACGCCATCTGGAACTCCTCCTATTACACCTGGCGAGTAGCGCGGGCCAGGCGCGTTTCTTACTGATTGACGTTGATTGTGGGGTCGAAGCGCAGTTACCGATGAAGCGTCGTTAGACCGTGTAATGGCTTCGACAGAGTTTCAGTTAAAGAAATTAACCCCTGGAAAATGCTGACTTTGAGTGTTAGTGGTGTTGCGTTTGGGGGAACGGCAACGGCCACCGAAGGTGTAGCTTATGCTGTGAGTAGTAACTAAGTGGGGCGCAATGTATTATTCC
>DATFDT010000255.1:0-3244 GCA_035251975.1 Pyrinomonadaceae bacterium
GGCAAGCCCCTCTTCCTGACTTGTTCCTTCTCCTGACTCTTTCTTTTGCTCTTTTGTGGCTTAAGTTTCGCCGGCGCCGGCGGCGAACTCGGCTGAGTCTTCAGAGCGACGGCGTGGGCCTGTGTCAGTGGCCCGGCGGCGCGGTACGGAATCTGGACCACGTCGCTCGTCACGCATTTGCGCCGTTAAACCACGAGCGCCATGCTTGTCGAGGAGGTGGCGCAGCGAGCGCACCGAGAGACGCAGAAGCTCGGCGGCGTTGGTTTGATTGCCCGCCGTGCGACGCAAGGCTTCGAGCACGTAAGTCTTTTCAAGCTGGTCCAGGTGTGCGGTGAGATTGATTCCTTCCTCCGGAAATTCCATCGCTTCCGCTACGCGATACGGATTGTAGTTTGTGACCTTCTCCGGCAGACGCTCCGGCTCGATCGAGTTGGTACGCTCGAGCGCGACCGCTCTCTCGATCGTGTGTTCCAGCTCACGAACATTTCCCGGCCATGAGTAACGTTCGAGCAACCGCATCGCGTTCTCGCTGACCGTGAGCGTTCGTCCAGTCGGGGCGCAGAACTTCTGCACAAAGTGATCGGCGAGCTCGGAAATGTCTTCCGCGCGCTCGCGCAAAGGTGGAAGCTCGATCGGGATCACGGAGATCCGGTAGTAAAGATCCTCGCGAAATGTGTTTGCTGACACCATGCTCGCGAGATCGCGATTCGTGGCCGCGATCACGCGCGTATCGACGAGCGTCTCTTCAGTCGCGCCTACTGGCCGGACTTTGCGCTCCTGTAACACGCGCAGGAGTTTGACCTGCATCGCCGGCGACATCTCGCCGATCTCATCGAGGAAGATCGTCCCGCTATTTGCTGC
This sequence comes from Pyrinomonadaceae bacterium, assembly GCA_035251975.1. GTDB lineage: Bacteria > Acidobacteriota > Blastocatellia > Pyrinomonadales > Pyrinomonadaceae > PSRF01. The sequence goes on from DATFDT010000255.1 coordinate 862, forward strand.
TTCGAATAGTCCTTTGCGATTTGCGTTGGCGCCGGTGAACGAGCCTTTGACATAACCAAACAACTCTGACTCGAGCAGCGTTTCGGTGAACGCGCCGCAGTTTACTGACACGAAGGGTTTCTCCGCGCGTGGACTCAAATCGTGAATCGCTCGCGCGACCAGTTCTTTTCCAGTGCCGGATTCGCCGGTGACGAGCACCGTCGACTGCACCTCCGCAACCTGCTCGATCATCTGGTAGAGCGCGCGCATGCGTTCGCTGCGTCCGATGATGTTGCCAAGCCGGCCGCGTGTGCGTTGTCCCTGAATGAGCGCCTTGTTCTCTTCGAGCAGCGCTTCTTTTTCTTTGATGAGTGAGATCTTTTTGAGCGCGCGCGCGACTGTCTCTTTGAGCAGGTCGTTGTCGAAGGGCTTCTGAACGAAGTCGTAAGCGCCGAGTAGAAATGCTTCACGCGCGGTATCGACGTTCGCGAAAGCCGTCATCATGATCACTTCTACTTCGGGAAGCAGCGCTCGGACCTCACGCAGCAGATCAACGCCGCTCATGTCGGGCATTCTGATGTCGCAGATGATCAGATCGGGCGCGAGCTGTCGTATTTGTTCGAGCGCGGCGTGTCCATTTTCCGCGACACGCACAATGTGTCCTTCGCGCTGGAATAAATGCGTCAAAAACTGACGCATTCCGAGTTCGTCGTCAACGATCAAAAGATTGGCCATGGCTAATTCGACTGGTCAGGAGTGCCGTTACCGTTGTTTGTGGCTACCGGTAACTCGACAGTTATCGTGGTTCCCTGTCCCACGAGACTGCGGACATTGATTGTACCACCATGATCGCGAATGATTTGATAAACAATTGAGAGCCCAAGACCCGTGCCGCCCGTCGTCGATGAGAAAGGCTCGAACAAATGTTCGACTTGTTCCGGCGACATGCCGCGCCCGGTGTCCGTGAAAGTGATGCGGAGCCGCTCGTTGTGATTTTTTTCGAGCGTCGCGCGCAGCGTTCCGCCCTGCGGCATCGCCTGCAGAGCATTGCGCGCTAGGTTCCAAAACACCTGTTTCAACTGGCCTTCATCAGCTTCCGCGTAGAGCGCGTCGTCAGGTAACTCCTCAACAATGCTCTGATTCGCCCCGATCTCCGGACTGTGGCGCATGAGTGCAAACGTCTGGTGCAGCAAATCGCCCACATCAACACGCGCCTGGATGAGCGAGCGTGGCCGCGCGTAACTAAGAAAATCCGTGATGATGCGGTTCAAGCGATCAGACTCGCGCAGGATGATCTCCATCAGCTCTGTCTGTGCCGGATCGCTGTTCATCTCCGAGCGCAGCATCTGAATCGAGCCGCGCATCGCAGCTAGTGGGTTGCGAATCTCGTGGGCGATCGACGCCGCCATGCGACCGATCGCTGCGAGACGATCCTGGCGTCGCGACGTCTCTTCGAGACTACGCACCTGCGTCAGATCCTGAAACGTGATCACCATGCCGGTCGTTTCGCCGGCTTCTGTCGATAAGGGAGCGATGCTGTAGCCGAGACGAAGACGCATGCCCTCCGAAGTCAGACAGCTCGTTTCGAAGCGTGGGCTGGTGTCGCCTTTTTGCAAAGCGGCCAACGTCTGGTTGATGTGCTCCTTCAGGTCGCTGAAAAGGATCGAAGCGTCCTGCCCGCGAATCGTCGCTTCCGGGTAATGCGTGATCTCCTGTGCGGCAACGTTGAAGGTGAAGATGCGTCCTTCGAGATCAGTCGTGACCAGGCCGGAGCGAATCGACGCCACGATGCGTTCGTGTAACGCGCGCAGGTTCGCGAGCGACTGTGTTGCCGCAGCGAGACGCACGTCCGAACGCGACTGTCTTTCTGCCAGGCGTGCCGACAGCAGACCGACAACGAAAAACGCGACATCAAAAAGTCCGACCCACTGAATCGTCTGCGAGACCGATCCGCCGACGAGTCGCGAGGGATCGGTCTCGCTCATGAGGCCCGTGATTTCCAGCGCACACGCCGTGAACGCGACCGCGCATCCGACAGACGTCACGACTGCTTCACGTGGTCCTAAAAACAGACTTGAAACCGCAATGATGACGATGTAGAGCGCGACATACGGCGACTGGATCACGTTGGAATTCCAAACAAGCCACGTGACGAGCAGAACGTCGATGGCGAGTTGAAACCGTGCCTGTAAGAGAATGTTTTTTGAGAGACGAAAGATCAGTGCGTAGAAGATCGTGAGAACCGCGACGATGGTCAGTAGTCCGAGACTTTTATTGATCGATTGTGAGGCTTGTCCGGTCCAGAGAGTTCCGACGACACTGAGGAGAAGTGCGGTGACGAGTCGCCCGGCGATCATCCAACCGAGCTTCGAGCCTACGGTCCGTTCCAGCGTGGCCATCGGGG
>DATFDT010000256.1:0-3820 GCA_035251975.1 Pyrinomonadaceae bacterium
TAGGGGTGGCCCTCTGTGGCCACCCGTTCGCAATTCAAAGAAACGGGTGTCCACGGAGGGCCACCCCTACAGTTGTTACCGGGTGATCTGAAATTTCGTCTGAAGCGTTGCGTTTGAGTCGCCGCCGGCCCACACGTCGAAGGTTGCGGGATCCTGCACCCAGCCTCGGATTGCGGAGCTCCAGTAAGTGAGTTCCGGTTTTCCAAGAGTGAAGCGAACGGTTTTCTTCTCGCCCGGTGCGAGTACGACGCGCTCGAAACCTTTCAACTCGCGCACCGGTCTCGACGCGCTTCCGGACCGCTGGTGTATGTATAGCTGTGCGACTTCCTCACCAGCTCGACGCCCGGTGTTCTCCACGTCAACAGTCACTTCCACCGACTCGCCCAACTTCGCCGTCGCTTTACTCACGCGCAGGTTCGAATAACTGAAGGTCGTGTAGCTCAGGCCGTAGCCGAATGGATAAAGCGGTGAGGTTGGTATGTCCCAGTAGCGCGACTTGAATCCCGGCTTAGTCTCTGGTTCTTGTGTTAGGTTGCGTGAGTAATAGATGGGGATCTGACCCGAACTGCGCGGCCACGTAACCGGGAGTTTGCCAACCGGTGTCGCGTCGCCCCAGAGCAGATCGGCGATTGCATTCCCACCTTCTGCGCCCGGATGCCAAGCTTCGAGGATCGCAGGGATGCGCGTTACGGCTGAGGAAATATCGAGTGGACGCCCGTTGATGAGCACGAGCACTGTTGGTTTTCCGAGAGCGGAGACCGCTTCGAGCAGTTCGCGTTGACGGCCGGGCAATTCGATGGTCGACTGCGACGCCGCCTCACCACTCATTTCTTCATGCTGGCCCAACACCATCAATACCACATCAGACGAGCGTGCGAGCGATACAGCCTTGTCAAACCCTTCTCGCTTTTGCGCTTCATCCCAGGGTTTGGGTCGTGGGCCAAAGAACAACTCGAATATCGACGGGTACGCACGTCCGATGTCCACGCCCTGCGCATATTCGACTTTCACGCCCGGACGGACCTTCGCACGAATGCCTTCAAGCACAGTGACCGCGGTCTTCATATCGTCCGCTAAGCTCCACGATCCGCGTATGTCGCGTTTGGAATCTGCCAATGGTCCTATAACTGCGACGGACGAGAACTTCGGATCGAGCGGGAGAATGTTGCCGTCGTTGCGCAGCAACACCGCCGAGCGCTGAGCAGCAACGCGCGCCAAACGTCGGTGCTCCGGGTTGTTGTGCATCGAAGCCGCGCGAGCTTCATCGGCATAAGGATTCTCGAAGAGGCCGGCTTTGAACTTCGCTTCGAGAACACGGCGGACGGCTTCATCGAGATGAGCTTTTGTGACTCGCCCTTCCTGAACGTGATTGGCGAGACTGCTTGAGTACGCGTTTGAGATACCGGCCGGTATGGACATTTCCATGTCTACGCCCGCGGTGAGCGCGCGCGCGGCGGCATCCGCTTTGTCTTCCGCAAAGCCGTGTGTGACGAGATTACCAACCGCGTCGGCGTCGCTCACGACGAAGCCCTTGAAGCCCCACTGGTTGCGTAGCACGTCGCGAAGCAGGAAGGCGTTGCCGGTTGCGGGTACGTCGTTCAAATCCATGTATGCAGACATGACGCTGCCGACGCCTGCATCGACGGCTGCTTTGAAAGGCGGCAGGTAGACGTTGTAAAGCTCGGCGTCTGAAATATAGGCTGCGTCGTAGTCACGCCCGCCGACCGCCGCGCCATAACCCGCGAAGTGTTTCATGCACGCGAGCAGCCGGCCGGGGCTTGCGGGATCTTGTCCCTGGAAACCACGCACCTGCGCAGCGGCGATGCGTGCACCGAGGAAAGGATCCTCACCCGCGCCCTCGACGATGCGGCCCCAGCGCGGATCGCGCGCAATGTCCAACATCGGCGCGAACGTCCAACGGATGCCGGTGGTGCTCGCCTCGCGCGCCGCGATCGTCTGCACGCGCTCGACGAGGTCCACGTCCCACGACGAGGCCAGCGCTAGCGGAACGGGGAAGATTGTCCGGAAACCGTGAATCACATCGAAGCCGAATAGTAGTGGAATCTTCAGACGCGACTGCTCCACCACGATCTTCTGGAACCGATTGATGATCGCGGGATCAGTTACGAAGAGCAGCGAGCCGATCTTGCCTTCGCGCAGGCCCGGTTCGATCATCTCGGGTTTCATGAACTGCGTGAAGTAGAAGAGCTGGTTGAGCTGGCCAACCTTCTCGTCCAACGTCATCCGCGACATGAGATCGTCCACGCGCTTGTCAATCGGCAGCGATGGATCGAAGTATGTAGCCCGTTTAGGGGGAGCAAAGGTGATAGTGTTCGTCAGCAGCAACGCAGCCGCGACGGATGCGAGTAGTGGTTTCATGTGAGGGTTATATATAAAGGATCCGAGGCGTCGCGAACAATACCCGACATTTTGCGTGCAATTGAGCAAACGGAAAATCAGATCAGTTTGTTGCTCGGCAATAACCCGGGCGCGATCCCACGCGGTGTTTCCCTTGTCGATCAGAAGCAATTGCCAGACGTGCCGGCGGGATTGCCGTCGTCGTTGTTGCAGCGCCGGCCTGATATCAGATCTGCCGAACAGCTTTTACTCGCGCAGAATGCGCTCGTGAAAGCTGCGCGTGCTGCTTATTTCCCGACGATCAGTTTGACAGGCGTGTTTGGTTTCCAGAGCGATTCGTTGTCAAATTTGTTTACCGGGCCGAGTCCTTAATGCATTGGTTGTTGATACGTCTCTCTTCGCCGCCGAACTGACCCTGGCGCAAACGAGACGTGATGAATTGCTCTCGTTGGTCCAACTCTACCGCGCTTTAGGCGGTGGTTGGCAGTAGTACACAAAAAGGCACAAAAGCACATAAAAGAAAAGTTCAGGGTTCAGCCTTTAGGTTGCGGTCCTGGCCCTTGATTCTGAACTTTTCTTTTATGTGCTTTTGTGTCTTTTTGTGGCTAAAAAGTAAATATCGGCCCCCTAAGGATGGTGATCCTACGCACTACTTATTAGGTTTTCTTCCTGATTTTGCTCCGACCGATCGGATCTTGCTTCGTTGCGTTACATGGACCAACGCAAGAAACAGTAACGAGACGCAATGCCCTGAAAGAAAGCAAACGTGAGAGGCTTTAGCATCGAGACTAACGACGTGAGTTTTCAACAAAGGAGTCTTGATATGAAACCGTTTCGAATACTTTTCATGGGGTCTGTGATTCTGTCGGCGTTAGGTGTGGCGTTGGGGGCTTCGGTGAAGTCTGATTACCAGAAGAATTTTGACTTCAGTCACTTGCGAACCTTTAACTTTAGAACTGAAAGAGCCAGTAACGATCCGCTCGTGACGAACACGATTGAGGCGAACAGGATCCAAAATGCGTTGAGCACACAATTGCAAATGAATGGCTTTACGCAGTCGCAGGACAACCCTGACTTTATCGTAGCGTTCTATTCGCGCACGAGAGAGCGGACGCAGGTGCAAAGCTTTGGTTATGGGCCGGGGTTTGGTTGGGGGTACAGAGTTCCGTTTCGTAATCGCTGGCGCTGGGGATTTGGACCAGATATCTGGACGACGACGTATATCCAGGGTTGTGTCATGGCCGACATCATCGACGCCAAAACTCAGGAGCTCGTCTGGCGCGGTGTTGTCCAGGACACCGTTAACGGGATTGGACAAACAGAAAAGCAGGCCAACAGCGCCGCGAAGGATTTGGTCAAGCGATTCCTGAAGGACACCAAAAAGGCAAATAAGGCCGGCTAAGCGTTACATACATTGAATTGGGCCTTGTAAAATGGAACAAGTCAGGAAGAGGGGCTTGCC
>DATFDT010000257.1:0-11261 GCA_035251975.1 Pyrinomonadaceae bacterium
ACCCTGGGGACTAGCACATCAAAGCCGTTCTAACCCTGAAAGGGTTCGCCAACTGTCAAACCCTTTCAGGGTTTAGCAACGAAATAAATTGGCTAACCCAGGGTTCTCGTTCCTCGAACCCTGGGCTGAAATTAGCGAACGAACGCCTCCGGCGTAGAGGGAAACACTGTGGTTGCGGCTCTGCTGCGCTGTGTCTCTGTGGTGTGGTTTTACTCGGAATTCGCCAACTACAGAGACACAGAGACACAGAGGTTACGCAGAGAAAAGTTCATGGACTCTTAATTGCTCACCGCGTAACTGAGTAACACTTCTGCGAAGGAATTCCCAGCCGATGACACAAAGGGTAACCATAGATGGTAACGAAGCCGCCGCTTACGTCGCTTACAAGACCAACGAAGTGATCGCCATTTACCCGATCACGCCTTCATCACCGATGGGCGAATCGGCTGATGCATGGTCCGCCGCGAATGAGAAGAACCTCTGGGGCATGAGGCCGCTGGTCCGCGAGATGCAATCGGAAGGCGGCGCTGCGGGCGTCGTGCACGGCAGTTTACAAACCGGATCACTGACAACGACTTTCACGGCGAGCCAGGGCTTGCTGCTGATGATCCCAAACATGTTCAAGATTGCGGGCGAGCTGACCAGCACCGTTTTCCATATCGCCGCGCGCACCATTGCTACACACGGCCTCTCGATCTTCGGCGACCACAGCGACGTGATGGCCGCCAGATCCACAGGCTGGGCCATGTTGTTTGCCAACTCCGTGCAGGAAGTAATGGATTTCGCCCTGATTTCTCAGGCGAGCACACTCGAAGCACGTGTGCCATTCCTGCACGTCTTCGACGGCTTTCGCACCTCACACGAAGTGATGAAAATCACAAAGCTCTCAGATGACGAGATTGCCGGAATGATCGACGAGAAACTCGTACGCGAACATCGCGCCCGCGCCCTCACACCCGATCGGCCGGTTATGCGTGGCACTGCCCAGAACCCTGATGTCTTCTTTCAATCGCGCGAGCGGGCCAACGGTTTCTATTTGAAAACGCCGGCGATTGTTGAGCAGACGATGGAGCGGTTTGCTGAACTCAGCGGCCGTCGTTACAAGCTCTTCGAATACGTTGGCGATCCAAATGCCGAGCGTGTGTTGGTGATGATGGGCTCAGGTTGCGAGACCGCTGAAGAGACAGTTGAGGCTCTCAACCGGAGTGGTGAAAAAGTCGGACTCTTGAAAGTCAGACTTTATCGTCCGTTCTCAGTTAAGCATTTCATTGAAGCATTGCCGGCTAAAACGAAAACAATCGCAGTTCTCGATCGCACCAAAGAGCCGGGAAGCACGGGCGAGCCGTTGTATCAGGACGTGGTGACGGCGCTGGCCGAGTTGGCGTGGTCAAACGTGCGCGTAGTTGGCGGGCGTTATGGTTTGTCGTCGAAAGAATTTACCCCTGCAATGGTGAAGGCCGTTTTTGACGAGCTGAAGAAATCACAGCCGAAGAACCATTTCTCTATCGGTATTGAAGACGACGTTACGTTCACGAGTATTCCGTTTGATCCATCGTTCAGCACCGAGCCCGATGACCAGGTGCGCGCAATCTTCTGGGGACTCGGCGCGGATGGCACCGTGAGTGCCAACAAGAACTCGATCAAGATCATTGGAGAAGAAACGCCAAACTTCGCGCAGGGCTACTTTGTCTACGACTCCAAAAAAGCCGGCGCAATGACTGTGTCGCACCTGCGTTTTGGTCCCCGTCCAATCAGGAGCACGTATCTGATTCAGCGCGCAAACTTCGTCGCTGTGCACCAGTTTCCTTTCTTCGGCCAATACGATGTGCTTGAAACCGCCGTTGAAGGTGCGACTCTCCTGATCAACAGCCCATACAAAGATGTTTGGGAGCACCTTCCGGCGCCGGTTCAGCGAACAATCATCGACAAACAGCTAAAGGTCTTTGCAATCGACGCCACCGGAGTTGCGAGAACAAGCCAGCTTGGCAACCGTATCAACACGATCATGCAGACGTGTTTCTTCGCGCTCAGTGGCGTCTTGCCGCGCGACGAAGCGATCACCAAGATCAAGGAATTCATTCGAAAGAGTTACGGCAAACGAGGTGAACCCGTTGTCAGGCAAAATTTTGCCGCCGTCGATGCTGCACTTGCTCATCTTCGCCAGATTGATGTCACCACAATTGCGAACAGCACGATTGAGCTCAAATCCAAAGTACCAGTCGACGCTCCTGAGTTCGTCCGCAACGTGACTGCGGAAATAATCGCCGGTCGTGGCGATAGCTTGCCGGTCAGTGCTTTTCCTGAAGATGGAACATATCCGGTTGGGACCACGCGTTGGGAGAAGCGCAACATCGCGCAGGATGTGCCTGTTTGGGAGCCGGATTTGTGTATCGAGTGTGGCAAGTGCGTTATGGTTTGCCCTCACTCGACGATACGCGCCAAGGTGTGCTCTGAAAATGATCTTCGAGAAGCGCCGGCGGGATTCAAGTCTATGCCCGCAAAATGGCGCGAGTTTCCAGACAAGTTGTACACGATTCAGGTGGCTGTCGAAGACTGCACCGGCTGCCGGCTATGCGTCGAGGTTTGTCCGGCCAAAGACAAGAGCAACGTTTCGCGTAAAGCGCTCAACATGCAACCGCAGTTGCCTCTGCGAGATAGCGAGCGAGTGAATTGGGATTACTTCTTAACGCTTCCCGATCTGCATAAGAACGGACTGATTGCATTCAACTCCGTGAAGAATGTGCAGTTGCTGCAACCTCTGTTTGAGTTCTCGGGCGCGTGTGCCGGTTGTGGGGAAACGCCTTATATAAAACTGCTGACGCAACTCTTTGGCGACCGTGCGATCATCGCTAATGCTACCGGTTGCTCGAGTATTTACGGTGGCAACCTGCCGACAACTCCGTATACGACGAACGACGACGGACGCGGTCCAGCGTGGAGCAACTCACTCTTCGAAGACAACGCAGAGTTTGGATTGGGCATGCGGCTCGCGCTCGATCATCAGCAGGCTTACGCCAAAGATCTCCTTGAGCGCTTGCGCGACGAAGTTGGCGAATCGCTTGTGCACGGAATTCTGAATGCTGACCAGTCAACCAACGAAGGCATCAATATTCAGCGTGAGCTGGTGGCGGCGCTGAAAGCTAAGATTGGATCTGGTAACAGTACGGCCACGCGCGATCTGCTGAGTATTGCTGATTCACTCGTGGATAAAAGCGTGTGGATCGTCGGTGGCGACGGTTGGGCCTACGACATCGGATACGGTGGTCTGGACCACGTGCTCGCGAGCGGTCAAAACGTCAACATTCTAGTGCTCGACACGGAAGTCTACTCAAACACCGGCGGCCAGGCGTCGAAAGCGACACCACTCGGCGCGGTGGCAAAGTTTGCCACCGGTGGAAAACCCAACGCGAAAAAAGATCTGGGGATGACGGCCATTCGCTACGGCGACGTGTACATCGCGCAGGTTGCGATGGGCGCAAACGACACGCACACGATCAAAGTATTTCTCGAAGCAGAGGCGCATCCCGGACCGTCGCTCATCATTGCTTACAGCCAGTGCATCGCTCATGGCATCGACATGGCGAAGGGAATGCACCAGCAAAAGCTGGCGGTGGATTCTGGTTACTGGCCGCTTTATCGCTACAACCCGCGTCTCGTTGAAGAGAACAAGAACCCATTCCAGCTCGATTCGAGTGATCCGAAGATATCGCTCCAGGACTACATCTACACCGAAGGTCGCTATCGCATGTTGAAGCAAAGCGAACCGGCTGTGGCCAAGTTTCTTCTGGGCCAGGCAGAGAAGGCCGTGTCGCGACGCTGGCAACAGTACAAACAACTCGCTCTACAAAAATCCGAGTAAATCCGTATAGAAATCTGTGGAATCTGTGTACCCATGAACCTGACAACTAATTATCTCGGAATGCTGCTGAAGAACCCGATCGTAGCGTCTTCGTCACCGCTATCACACAGCGTCGACAGTATTCGTCGACTTGAAGATGCCGGCGCTGCGGCAGTTGTTATGTATTCACTGTTTGAAGAGCAGATTGGTTTCGATAGTTATTACATCGACTACCACCTGACGCAGGGTATCGACAGCTATGCTGAAGCAATCAATTATTTCCCTGACATGCAAAGCTACAACGTTGGTCCGGACGAATACCTGAACCTGATTCGACGAGCCAAGGAAGCTGTTGGCATTCCCATAATCGGTAGTTTGAATGGCGCTTCCGTGGGAGGGTGGACTGACTACGCCACGTTGATTGAGGAGGCTGGCGCTGATGCTCTCGAGCTGAACGTCTATTACCTGCCGGCGAACACCGCGATCAAAGGAAGCGATGTCGAAGCGCTCTATCTCGATATTCTCACGGCTGTGAGAGAGGTTGTGACGATTCCGGTGGCGATAAAGCTCAGCCCGTTCTTCAGCTCAGTTGCAAACATGGCGCGGTGTTTAAGTGAACAAGGCGCTGATGGCCTCGTGCTTTTCAATCGCTTTTACCAGCCTGACTTCGATCTGGAAAATTTGGAAGTAGCGCCGCGGCTCGTTTTGAGTAATTCGAACGAGCTGCGTTTGCCGTTGCGTTGGGTGGCGATTCTTTACGGACGGGTGGACGCGGATCTCGCGATCACAAGCGGCGTTCACACTTCGCAGGATGTCGTGAAAGGGCTGATGGCCGGCGCTAAAGTAACGATGATGGCGTCGGAGTTACTGCAAAATGGAGTGCGCCGCATCGGGCAGGTGCTGAACGAAGTCGTCATGTGGTTGAGTGAGCATGAGTACGAGAGCGTGACCCAGATGATCGGGGCGATGAGCCAGAAGCACTGTGCCGAACCCGCCGCGTTTGAACGCGCAAACTACATGAAGATGCTCCAGTCATACCGCCCGCTGAATTGATCAACGCCTTATTTCTGTTGGCTTTGCACAAAAAGTCTCGATCGCGCTCTTCTCTGTGCAACCTCAGTGTTCTCTGTGCCTCTATGGTTAATGAATTCCGAGTAAAACCACACCACAGAGACACAGAGGACACAGAGGTTGCACAGAGAAATCCCAGAACAAGGACTTTTTGTGCAAAGCCTATTTCTGTGATTTTTGTGCCTCTTTGGCGCTAAGAGCCGGAGGCGCTTTCAGGAAGATCTCAATCGAGGCGGCGGCGCGCAGTTTGTCGACAAATGCACGTTCGGCAAGACGCAGCTCCACCTGTTGCAGATAACTGAGAATCGCATCTTTTGTTTGCGCGAAGTCGCCGCTCACGCGATCTTTGTTCTGCTCGAAAAACACGCGCGCTTGTTCTTCAGTCACCGGTTTGGGCTTAACTTCCGTTTCCAGCAAAGTATTCGTGGTTATCTTTCGTTTTTGAGCTTCCTGGGTGAGAAGTGTGTCGTTGATGTTGAGGTCGACTTCGTTTTTGCGCAGTGTGTAGACCTGCTCCTGCACGTCTGAGATGAGCGCCTGAAGTGAATTCTCGACGTCGTCTGCCGTGATAGCTTCGCCGTTGATCGTCGCGAGTACCTGGGCGCGTTCCGATTCGTTGCGCGGCGGTGTTGCCTGTGAAACTTTCACCATCGTGTTGCTCGCGGCGCGTAGTCCATCGGCAAAATTCCTGGCTCCTGTGCGCTGCCGTTCCTCTGAGAGATACTGGATGATGTCGTCTTTGACTGCGTCGAACTCACCCTTGATGCGCGACTTGTTCTGATCGTAGAAAGCGCGCGCTTCCGTGGGTGTGGGCGGTTTTACTTTGGCGACGACCTCTGTTTCGAGCAGCTTTGTCGTGCTGACGCCGCGTTTCTTTGCTTCCAGCTCCAGGAGTTTTGAGTTGATCAAAAGGTCGAGCTCGCGCTTACGTGCTTCTATGACCTGTAGTTGGAGGTTGCGCACTGAGTCGCCGGTGGCCTTTTCGATATCGCGTGCGGTGATCGAAACGCCATTTACGATCGCCAGTGTGGCTGGTAAGACCTGCGACTCACAGCCACAGTCGTCAGAGACGGGCTGATTTTGGGATTGCGCCACTGCGGGCAGCGAAAACACGGTCATTATGATTGCGGCTAAAACTCTTTTCATGATCATTCTCCTTAAGATTGAGGTCACGGTTGGACCAACGTGTAGCAAGCATCATGCTAGAGTAAAAACAAATCATCAATTACAACCGCAGGGGCGGCCCTCCGCCGGTTTGAACAAGCGCTATTTGGGGAAACGGGCGGCCACAGAGGGCCGCCCCTACAGCTACCCCCAACAGGGCCACAGTGCGGAAAAGCGCGCACTGGTTGTGAAGGTTTCCGCTTTCGAGTACTCAAATCCCCCACGGCAGTTGGTGGCTCATTCAGATCCTTTCTACATAATGGTCGCAACACCGATCTGAGTGATCTGCTAACCGCCGTTGGTGGATTTCGGTGCCACTCACGGGATGTGTACGGCGATTGCAGGAAGACGTGCGATGTAAAGACTATGACTCTTTTACGCACCTCAACCAGCAACACTGACACATTCGGCATAGTTGGCCGCGACGCTAAGTTGCGACAAATCATCGAAATCATCAAAACGGTCGCACCCTCGGATGCGGCTGTGCTAATTGAGGGTGAAAGCGGCACGGGGAAGCAGTTGATCGCCGGGGCGATTCACGCACAGAGTCACTATTGTTCCGGACCACTGATCCGCGCCAACTGTGCTGCCATACCACGGAACGTGTTCGAAGCCGAGCTGTTCGGATCGATCGAAACCGCTAACCGCGGAACACTGCTGATCGATGAAGTCGCAGAAATCCCGTCTCACGTGCAGTCGAAGCTGTTTCGCGTCTTGCAGGAACAAAAGCCCTGCCGCGTAATCACAAGCACAAGTCGAAACACGACCAGGTTATTGGAAGACGGTCTTTTAAAAAAGGATCTTTACTTCTGCATCAGCACGATAAAGATCTGCGTGCCGCCACTGCGTGAGCGCCTCGATGACTTACCGCTACTCGCCCAACACTTTCTCGATCGCTTCAACACGCAATACGGCAGAAAAATTCGCGGCATCTCACAGGAAACCGTATTCGGTCTATTGCGTTACGATTGGCCGGGAAACGTGCGCGAGCTGGAAAAGGTCATTGAACGCGCCGTGCTGTTTTGCTCAGGTAAGGTACTCGTACCCGAATGCCTGCCGGTCGAGTTGCAAAGCAACGGCTCGCGGAACATCCCGATCGTAATTCCACCGCTTGTTTCGATCGAAGAGATAGAGCGCGAAGCAATTGTGCAAACGCTTGCTCGCACTTGCGGCAACGTAAAACTCAGTGCCCGCATTCTTCATTACCCGCGCCCAACGTTCTATCGCAAACTGAAGAAGTTTGGAATTACAGTGGATCGAGATGGTCCAAAGTCGCAGTTGGATGTCTAACTATGAGACATGCAAGCACTGCGTGAAAACTCGCAACGTCCGCCTAAATTTCCTCACTTCATTCCCGCACAAATCGAAAGTATGATTCATCGTAAATCACACCACTCTTCGGTGGTCTCACGCTGAGACACTATCTGCACAAAAGTTGGACCAGCACTCAAGGGCACGACTTTTGCACCTGCCGCATCAACTCATACGAGACTATCCCGCTCGAGAGTAGCCCAGGAACAAGCGGTCAATCGAACGGTGCGAAGACTTCCCGCGCATCGCATAACAAAGTTGGGCTCAACGTATGCCCTGGACCAAATGGTCCCCTCGCTCGCTGGTTCTTACCCGAGCCCATCCGGAGGACGAGAAGATGAATGACGAACATCAGAACCACCGCAAGAAAATATCTTTACTGCTCACGTTCTTATCCCTTGTGCTGCTGCTGTTAACGGGCATCACCGCCCAGGCACAAACCACACAAACAGTGGAGCCCGTGATCGATCCAGTGATCGATCCGGTAATAGAAATACTACCAACTCCTACGCCGACTCCTGCTTGTGCTCGCACGATCAAAGCTGACGTGGTCGCTCTCGATCAGGTGATCATGTACAACCGCCTCGGAACTGTTAATCCCGGCGGGATGATCTACGCCCTTAAGCGAGACCTCGTGGCGATCGATCCTTTAAAAGGACTCGTCGCCGGCAACGTGCGGCTGCGGTCTGACAAACGACCACGGCCGATCGTTCTCCGCATGAACAGCGGCGATTGTCTGAAAATCACCTTTACTAACTTGCTGTCACCGAGCGCCCTCAGCGATCAGCCCGCGACTCGTTCTGCCGGCATTCATGTCATGGGCATGGAACTGGTCGGCAGTATCGCTTCCGATGGATCAAACGTCGGCGTCAATACACCGAGTTTAGTAGCACCCGGCGGATCGACAATTTACACGGTGTACGGCACGCGTGAGGGAAATAACCTCATGTACAGCAGTGCTGCCACAACCAGCGGTGAAGGTGACGGTGGAACGCTGTCGGAAGGATTATTTGGCAGCGTCAACGTCGAACCGAAAGGCGCTGAATGGTATCGCTCGCAGGTCACCGCGGCGGACATGAACGCCGCGAAAACCGGCACCACGGCCGGCGGTCAGCCGCTGTTGGACTACAACAAGTTCAGCATGCTCGACGTCAACAACAACATCGTGGCTACGGACTTGAACGCGATCATCACCGGGCCAAACAAGGGACGCTTCCCGGCCGGTACCTTCCGTCCGAATGCGACTGAACCCGATCGCGATCGACCGTTCCGCGAGTTCACCGTGATCTATCACGATGAAATTCAGGACATACAAGCATTCCCACAGTTTCGCGATCCGATTCTGAGTCACACCCTCCACAGTGTTGAAGACAAGTTTGCGATCAACTACGGCGTGGCAGGCGTGGGCGCAGAGATCCTCGCGAATCGACTCGGCGTTGGGCCAATGTTCAATTGCACTGAGTGCAAGTTTGAAGAGTTCTTCCTTTCTTCATGGGCCATTGGCGACCCGGCGCAGATAGTTGACAAGCCGGCCAACACCACGGACAGCACCGGCAAGTTGATCCTCGGAAGAAAGGCCACGAAAGTCCTATATCCCGATGATCCTTCGAATGTGCATCATAGTTACATCGGCGACCCGGTGAAGATGAGAGTCGTACACGCGGGACCGAAAGAGCATCACATTCACCACTTGCACGCCCACCAGTGGTTACAAACACCTGACGACGACAACTCGACCTACCTCGATAGTCAGGCGCTCGGACCAGGCTTCGCGTTTACGACTGAAATCGTTCACGGCGGCACTGGCAACCGAAATCAGGTGGTTGGCGATTCAATTTTCCACTGCCACTTCTATCCACACTTCGCAGAAGGAATGTGGGAACTGTGGCGTGCACACGATGTGTTTGAAGCGGGAACGGTCCTGGATGTCAACGGCAGGCCGGTAGCCGGTGCGCGCGCGTTGCCGGACGGAGAAATTACCGCCGGAACACCGACACCCGCCCTCGTGCCGCTGCCGACTTTGGCAATGGCTCCAATGCCGACCGCAACCGTACCGGGTTATCCATTCTTCAGTCCGGCAGTTGCAGGTCACCGCCCACCAAAGCCACCGCTCGATACGATCGACGATGGCGGTTTACCGAGACACATCATCACAGGCGGCACTTTCACACACGTCGAAACCCGTCTCGACTTCAGCAAAGAGCTCATCACTGCTACCGCCACAAAGATCGCTGAAACCGGAACGGCTGCAGAGATCGCGGCGATGGTCTATCACGAGCAACGCCTGCACGCGAGCTTCAAGCCCGACGGCACACCAGCCAACTTCATACTGAATGGTCTGCCGCGCAAGCCTGGCGCTCCTTTTGCAGATCCCTGCGTCAATGACGCCGGAGTGGCGACTGGAACTCCGCGCACTTACAAAGCAGCAGCGTTCCAGCTCGACATCAAATTGAACAAAGCCGGCTGGCACTTCCCGCAGTCGCGCATCCTGTCACTGTGGGCCGACGTTGCGCCAACACAGGCAGGCACGAAACCGCCGGAACCGTTTTTCTTCCGTGCGAATACCAACGATTGCATTACGTTCTATCACACGAACCTCGTCCCTGGCGTTTACGAGCAGGACGATTTTCAGGTACGCACGCCGACCGACATCATCGGTCAGCACATTCACCTCGTGAAGTTTGACGTCACTTCGTCTGACGGCTCTGGTAACGGATTCAATTATGAAGACGGCACCTTCAGTCCTGACGAAGTACGAGAACGGATCAAGGCGATTCGCAAAAAGAATGGCTGCATCGGTCTCGAATCAGGTGATACTCGTGACGGCACGTTCACTTGTCCGAAACCAAAAGCACACCCGTACTTCGGCACTCTCGGCGCACAGACGACTGTGCAGCGCTGGTTTGCTGACGACACACTCAACAACAACGGCGTGGATCGCACGCTCAGGACCGTTTTCACACACGATCACTTTGGACCATCGACTCACCAGCAGGCAGGTCTCTATGCCGGCCTCGTGATCGAGCCCACAGGATCAGTCTGGAAGAATCCGGAAACTGGCGTCACGTTAGGAACCCGCACAGTGGACGGCGGACCGACAAGCTGGCAGGCAAACATCATCGAGACAAACGCGGCGAACAGTCACCGCGAGTTCCTGTTTGAGTTTGCTGATTTCCAACTTGCTTACCAGGCAGGAGCCGGCGTCGGCGTCAACGGCAAACCGATTGCCGATCCGCAACGAGTCATCAATCCGCCGATCATCGACGAAGTAGGACTGCCTTTCATCGTGGAGAACGGGATGGTTTGTCCGGGTGGAGTTCCGGCTCCTTGTCCGGAAGCGATCTCCGCGGCGGACCAGGGCACGATGAGTGTTAACTATCGCAATGAGCCAGTGCCTCTGCGCGTGCGTAATCCATCGACGAATACGCAGGCGAGCGGTGCTGCCGGTGATCTGTCGAAGGTTTACAAGTCAAACATCACTCGCTCCGATCCGCAGTTCAACGTTCAGCCTACGTTCTATCCGGCGTTGACTCAGGGCGTGCAGCCGGGTGATCCATTCACGCCGCTTCTGAGAGTTTACGAAAACGACAAAGTTCAGATTCGTATCCTCGTCGGAGCACATGAAGAAACACACAACCTGACGATCAATGGTCACAAGTGGCTGCACCAACCAGGCACGCCACAGGATCCGTTGGCCGTCAACAATTCTGGTTACAGAAACTCGCAGATGGCAGGTATCTCCGAACACTTCGAGTTTCTCACTGGCAAGGAATCGGTCATGGGCGGTCGTCCATTCGTCGATTACTTGTACCAGAACAGTGCTTCAGTTGACGGACAGTGGAACGGTGTGTGGGGCCTCATGCGCGTCTACAACGGT
>DATFDT010000258.1:0-7548 GCA_035251975.1 Pyrinomonadaceae bacterium
TATTTGAACGGACGAACGCGGAGCGAGAAGAGCTTGGCGAACCTCGTTACATGAACCCGCGCAACGCCGCCTCCGGCGCGATCCGCCAGCTCGACCCGCGTCTCGTCGCACGACGAAAGCTGGACATGTTTGCTTACGACCTGCTTGTGAACGTTCGCAAGCCGTTTCCCACGCACTGGGAAGCACTCGACTGGCTCGACGCCGCAGGCTTTCGCGTGAATCCGCATCGCAAGCTTTGCGAGACGATCGATGAAGTGATCGATTTCGCAAATGAGAAAGAAGCTTTGCGTGACGATCTGGGTTACGAGATCGATGGTCTCGTCGTAAAGGTGAACTCGACTGCGTTGCAGGATGAGTTTGGCGCAACGTCGAAAGCGCCGCGCTGGGCCATTGCTTACAAATATCCCGCGCGCCAGGCGTCAACGCAGGTTCGCGATATTTTTGTCTCGGTGGGACGCACCGGCGCGATTACGCCAGTCGCACTTCTCGAGCCGGTCTTTCTTGCCGGCACGACTGTATCGCGCGCAACGCTTCACAACGAAGACGAGATCCGGCGTCTCGACGTCAAGATCGGCGACTGGGTAATGATCGAGAAGAGCGGCGAGATCATTCCGAAAGTGCTGAGCGTCGTTATATCGAAGCGTACTGGTAAAGAAAAGGATTTTGTGCCACCTGAGAATTGTCCGGTGTGTGGTGGCTTGATCTCGCGTCCCGAAGGTGAAGTGGTCGCGCGCTGTGTGGCAGCGGATTGTACTGCGCAACTGATGGGCCGTCTGCTTCATTTTGCGTCGCGACGGGCGATGCGCATCGAGGGACTGGGCGACGTACTCGCTGAGCAGCTCGTGGCCGCGAACCTCGTGAAGGACGTCGGCGATCTCTACTCGTTGACGCTCGATCAAGTCGCTGGTCTACCGCGGATGGCGAAGAAGTCTGCGTCGAACCTGCTGTCGCAGATCGAAGCGAGCAAGACGCGCGATCTTTCAAACCTGATTTACGCGCTCGGCATCCGTCATGTTGGTGAGCGAACCGCGGGCATACTCGCGCACGAGCTTGGCTCGCTCGAGAAGTTGATGGAAGCATCGGTTGAAGAGTTGGACGCGATTCCTGAGATCGGATTGACGGTCGCTGAGAGTGTGCGCGACTGGTTTGACGATGAAGGGAACCGCGCGCTTTGTGATAGGCTGCGAGCAGTAGGCATTAGAACTGAGGCTGAGCGCCGGAGCAGTGCGCAGGCTGATGAGCGCTTTGAAGGCAAACAATTTGTGCTCACGGGAACGCTGGCGAACTTTACTCGCGATGAAGCACGCGCGCTGATCGAAGCACGCGGCGGGAGAGTGAATTCATCGGTGAGTAAAAAGACGGATTATGTTGTTGCGGGCGAGGCGGCCGGATCGAAGTTGGATAAAGCGCAGGCGCTAGGTGTTACCGTGATTAATGAAGACGAGTTTAAGGGAATGTTGGAATAACGTCGCTACGCTCTGTGCAACCTCTGTGTTCTCTGTGTCTCTATGGTTAAGCTGATTCACGGCAATGTATCACCACGGAGACGCAGAGAACACAGAGGTTTGCACAGAGAAGACCGAAACAGGACAAACAGATGAGCACAGAACCATCAACAAAGAACCTGGAATTACTTTACACGTTGTTTTGTGATGACGTTAGATTAGAAGCCGGCAACAAGCTGTCGTTCATGGGTGTTTTTCAGAACATCATGGTGCAGCAAGTGCCCGTGTCGTTGATCAAGTTTGCAGTTGTTAACCACTGGAAAGGGCAGGGCAGTTATCTCTCCGAGGTGCGCATACTCACACCCGATCGCCAACAG
Source organism: Pyrinomonadaceae bacterium (assembly GCA_035251975.1). GTDB lineage: Bacteria > Acidobacteriota > Blastocatellia > Pyrinomonadales > Pyrinomonadaceae > PSRF01. Next base: position 1,823 of record DATFDT010000258.1, read on the forward strand.
CCCGTGGTCGTGTCGCAGCCGACGCGCTTCGAGATCGCCTCGGGCGGCTTCGCTGACAACATCAGCTTCTTTGTAAACGTGACTTTCCCGACGGCAGGTCGTTACCTCGTGCAGACGCTCATCGATTCGAGTCTTTTTCAGGAGCAGGTGTTGACTGTTTCCGACGTTACCGAAGCCGAGCTCTTCGGTACGTCGGAAGCAGTTAATTGAAGAAGGACGATGACTGGGGAGTCTAGCCTACGTCAATTTTAAAAAGTTTAATTTTGGAGTTGAGAGTGGTTGCCTTGATTCCAAGAAGCCTTGCAGCCTTCGCTTGATTGCCTCCGGTTTCGGCAAGGGCCATCTTGATCAGGTGAGTCTCGAAGCGTTCGACCTCGTCGTAGAAATTAATCCCGCCGAGTATGTCCAACGGTTTGAGTCTCGTTGCTTCCTCGGTGAACGCCTTGTCGCGTGCCAGTGTTTCAGCTTCTATCAAAAGTGCGTCGGCCAGATCGACAACCCTCTGAATGCGATCGCGATCGGGTCGCTCGGCGAGTTTCAAACGCACCGTTCTTTCGGGTAGTGTGCTGTTCACACGAGCATGTCTCAAGTTGTCGTTTTCCATCAAAGCTGCTTGTTCGACGTTCATTAATACTCCCCTTTCGGAACTGGACCTCTAACTACGAAAACACCAGCATCCGAAAATCCGTGACAATTATTTTTACGTTTGTGTGTGGGGGTTGTGTTAAGAGTTGTTAAGAGTTTGTTAAGAGGAACAAAGAGGCGAGCCGCTTGATCGACTCGCCTCATTACTCCTTGGTGCGGATGAGAGGACTTGAACCTCCACGATGTCACCATCACAGGCTTCTGAGACCTGCGCGTCTGCCAGTTCCGCCACATCCGCAAGAAACCGGGTAGGTCATTATGCGAATGCGTGTGGAGGGTGTCAAGAATACCTATCTCAAACGACGCCATCTGTTATGTTGCCAATCACGATCGCGGCGGAAACGATCTCGACGACTGATGCGGTCGAAATCGCGGTCGCGATGTCTGCGGTAACGTCTGAAGTTGTTCGTGTATCCCGTTCGACGATTGGGTCCCCGACCATCCCAGCGACCGTCACGCGCGTCATGACAGTTAACAAACTTTTCGCACTTCTTATCCCAGTGTGAACTTCTTCGACCACGTCCCTGGCCCATTGCATCAGTTGACGCACCGAAGAGCAGCACCAGACCCACTACTAAAATTCCTAACGGGGCTTTAGATGTCCAAGACTTCATAAAAGTTCCTCCGTAATATTACTGGCCTATGAGGGGGATGGGGCCGCAACAGGGCTATCAATTCGGGTGCCGCTTCGGTGACCTTTTGGTGTTTGGGTTATTATGATTCCGCAACGAGCACCCTGCTGAGCTTCTCTATGGTTAACCCTCTGACCAACTTTGCCCCGCCGCAAGATCAACTAGCCTTGAGACTTGCAGCCATTCGCGACCGGATTACAGCGGCCGCAAATCGCTGTGGCCGGTCTCCCGAAGAAGTCAGGCTCATCGCGATCAGCAAGACTCATCCGGCGTCTGTTATAAAGAGAGTGATCGAATTCGGAGCAGTGGATATAGGAGAAAATCGCGTCCAGGAAGCTGAAGCGAAGATCGCGGATGTGGGGCGCGACGCCGCTCGCTGGCACCTTGTCGGACACCTCCAGGCCAATAAAGCAAGGCGTGCGGTGAACCTTTTTGACGTCATCCACTCCCTTGATTCTCTCGATTTAGCGCGGCGCCTCGATCGTCTCTGCGTCGAAGAGGGTGTGGAGAAGCTGGCAGTATTGATCCAGGTCGACCTCGGCCATGAAGAAACCAAATCGGGTATCGACGAATCAGAACTAACCCATTTGGTTGAGTGTCTTGGACCATTATGTCGCCTGGAGTTTACAGGTCTAATGACGCTGCCGCCGTTTTTTGACAACCCGGAACAAAGCCGTCCTTACTTTCGTCGATTACGAGAGTTGAGAGACGAGCTTGCGGCTCAGCGCGCGTTTGGGAGTGGCAAGGGCGAGCTGTCGATGGGTATGACAAACGATTTTGAAGTAGCAATCGAAGAGGGCGCCACGATGGTTCGCGTCGGTACGGCGATCTTCGGTGAACGTGGTCCGAGACACTAAAAACAAATGCTCATCTTTGATCGAATTATTTGGTTTATTAGCAACGGCATTAATGTCTTGATCGTCGCCGTCATCGCGCTGATGATCCTGAGATTGATCACCGATGCGATGGATTTAAATCCATTTGGGTGGACATCGCGTACTGTGCGGCGACTCAGCGATGGGTTAGTGATTCCGGTGCGAGGCGGATTGCGCGGGTTTGGTATTGATACGAAGTTTGCGCCGCTTGTCGTGATTCTGATCACGATCCTGTTGGGCTTGTTCGTGTCTCAGTTGGTGGTAACCGTAGCCTCGACGCTGGCAGGAATTATCGTAAGCGCTCGCAGTGGAGCAGTGTTCCGGCTGATCGGTTTTATTATTACTGGCTTAATCTCGATTTACATTTTGTTCATTACGATTCGCATTATTTTCTCGTGGGGAATGGTCAGCTACACGAACCGTCTGATGCGTTTTCTGGTGGACGTGACTGAGCCGTTGCTGGGACCACTGCGACGAATGATCCCGCCGCTCGGCTGGATTGATATTTCTCCGCTCGTTGCGATTTTGATTCTGTGGCTGTTTCAAAAGGCGGTGGAGGGAACGCTGTTGAGTGGACCGTATAGGAGTTTTTAGCCGCAAAAGGCACAAATGGATCCCGATAAAGTCTCGCATTATCGAATACTCGAGAAGCTCGGCGCCGGCGGAATGGGTGAGGTTTATCTCGCCGAGGACATGAAGCTCGGGCGCAAGATCGCGATCAAGATCCTGAGCGAGGAGTTCACCACCAACAAAGATCGTCTGCATCGTTTCGAGCAGGAAGCCTCAGCCGCGTCGAACCTGAATCATCCGAACATTCTCACGATTCACGAGATGGGGATCGACAGAGGCAGGCATTACATCGCCACCGAATTCATCGACGGCGTCACGCTGCGTCGGAAAATGGCCGCGTCACAACTCGAGACTCACACGATTCTCGACATCGCGGTCCAGGTTGCAAGCGCGCTCGAAGAAGCACACGCCGCCGGCATCGTTCATCGCGACATCAAGCCCGACAACATCATGGTGCGTCGCAATGGCTACGTGAAGGTGTTGGACTTCGGTCTCGCGAAACTCACTGAGACTGTCGATCGCAGTCCGTCCGATGGTGAGGCAGCGACGAGAGTGCTGGTACAGACAGATGCAGGTGTGGTGATGGGCACGTCTCATTACATGTCGCCGGAGCAAGCGCGCGGAAAGCCGGTCGATGCACGCAGCGACATCTGGAGTCTCGGTGTTGTGATCTATGAAATGATCGCAGGTCGGACTCCGTTCGAGGGCGAAACGTCAACGGATGTGATCGTCGCGATTACGCAGAAGGAACCACCGCCCATCGCACGCTTCGCACCTGATGTGCCGCCTGAGCTTGAGTGGATCGTGATGAAAGCGTTGCGCAAGGATCGTGACGAGCGTTATCAAACAATCAAAGAGCTCATCACGGATTTGAAACGGCTCAAGCAGCGCTTGGAGTTTCAATCCGAGCTGGAAAGAACCGGAGCGCCAGACAGCTTCACGCGCTCGAAGATCAGTGATTTTCCCGGCGCGCCGACGACGATTGCCCAACAGGCGATGCCGACTGCCGAGAAAACGATCAGTCATGTTTCAAGTGCTGAGTACATTGTCACCGGAATCAAACGTAACAAGCTCGCTGCGGCTTTGGTCGCGCTCGTTCTCATCGTCGTGAGCGCCTCCGCGTTCTACTTCTACAAGCGCAATTCGCATCCGCTGATGACCGAACGCGACACCGTACTACTGACTGACTTCGTCAACACCACGGGTGAGCCGGTTTTCGACGGCACGTTGAAACAAGCACTCGCGGTGAACCTCGGACAAACACCGTTCTTAAACCTGTTTCCCGACGATCGGGTGCGCGAGACACTGCGCTTCATGGGTCGCTCCCCCGACGATCGCATCACGCGTGATATCGGTCGCGAGATTTGTGAGCGACAGGGAATCAAGGCGATGTTGACGGGAACGATTGCGAGTCTCGGCAGTCATTACGTGATCACACTGGAAGCAGTGAACCCGCGCTCCGGCGATCCGATTGCGCGCGAGCAGATCGAGGCCGAGAGTAAAGAGAAAGTACTCGCGTCACTCAGCAGTGCGGCGATGAATCTGCGCAAGAAGCTTGGCGAATCGCTGAGCTCGATGCAGAAGTACGATGTGAATATCGAGCAGGCCACCACGTCGTCACTTGAAGCCCTGAAGGCTTATACGATGGCCAACGACGAGCGTGCCAAAGGAAGGTCGCGCGAAGCGTTGACTTTTTACAAGCGCGCGGTCGATCTCGATCCAAACTTTGCGATGGCCTACGCGCGCATCGGCGTTCAATACGTAAACGACGAACAGCTCGAGACCGCGAAAGAATACGTGCAGAAGGCTTACGATCTTCGCGATCGAGTCAGTGAGCGCGAACGCCTCTACATTGAAGAGAAGTATTACTCATACATCACCGGCGAGATCGATCAGACAATTGAAACGCTCAAGACGTGGGCGCGCCTTTATCCAAATGACTTCATCCCGCATAACAATCTCTCGCTGAACTACAGGCTAATCGGAAGAAACGAGGAAGCATTACCAGAAGCGCTCGAAGCAGTGCGGCTGAGTCCGAATAACATCAGTGGGCACGACAATCTCGTGGATAGTTTCCTGAGCCTGGGCCGTTTTGATGAAGCGGAACAGGCGGAACGAGAATCCCAGAAGATCAATCCCGACTCGTTAACGGCTCACTTCAAGAACTATCACTTTGCTTTTCTTCGACAGGATCAGGCGGCGATGGAGCGCGAGGTGAATTGGGCTAAAGGCAGGCCTGAGGAGGGGCAATTCACCGGAGTTCTGAGTTTGGCCGCGTTGTACTCCGGCAAGCTGAAGCAGTCAGAAGAATTGCGAAAGCGCGCAGTCGAGATGTTGAAGCAACAGAACCGTGCGGAGAATGCGTCGAGCGTATTGATGGGGTTGGCGAATGATCTGATGTATATCGGCAAGTGTGATCAGGCGAAAGCCAACGCGAAGGCGGCTCTGGATCTCTTGCGTGGTCAGATGAATCTCGCGAACGGCGCCGCGATCTACGCGGCTTGCGACGATCGCGACCAGGCGCAAAAGCTGCTCGACGAAGCGCGCGCCGCGTATCCGAAGAACACGGTCATCAATACGATTGTGCCGCCTATTGTGACTGGCGATATCGAAGAGAGCCGCGGGAATGTAAGTCAGGCTATTAAATTGTTCGAGTCGATTCGCGCGTATGAAGGTGGGATGATCCTCGGTCTCGGAACAACCTTTGCGCGCGGGAACTTGTACCTCAAGCAGCGGATGGGCAACGAGGCGGCAGCGGAGTTTAAGAAAGTTATAGACCAGCGGGGGATCGACATTTTTTCGTGTACGCATATTCTCGCCCACCTCGGTCTCGGACGCGCCCTCGCGCTCAATGGCGACACCGCCGGCGCGCGCAAGGCGTACCAGGATTTCTTTGCATTGTGGAAAGACGCCGATCACGACCTGCCTGTGCTGGTCGAAGCGCGGAAAGAGTACGAAGCACTACGATAGCCGATCAGCGGGGGCAAGCCCCTCTTCCTGACTT
>DATFDT010000259.1:0-24697 GCA_035251975.1 Pyrinomonadaceae bacterium
AGAGTTTGACGAATCGATTGATGAAGAAGTGGAACCGTCTTTGGAATCGACTGCGGAAGGCTACGACGAAGCAGTCGAGCGAGGTGTTCCCTTCACTGCGGAACCGGAAATTCCGGCCTGGGATTCGGCCGATCCGGTGCCGTTGACTGAAGCCGAGGCGATCCCGGCTGACGAGATCGCTTTGCAGGAAGCAGGTCGCGACTTGCGGCCTGACACGATTACGCCGTCTCCTGACATAACTTCTTCGGGTGTCGAAGCATTCGAACACATCGATGAAGTTGCACAGGAAGTGCTGGCGGAAGATGAAGATTTCGCTTCAGACGCCACGGCTGATGAAGCTACGACATCGGCTCCCGCAGTTTCTGAAGAGACTGCATCAGGCGGGAGCACAGACGACGATGAGAACCACTGATGCAGTCACATAGTAACAACACATATGCGGTCTCTTCGGGCCGTTTGTGTTGCCCGCACTGCCCCTGCTGTCAGGCGCCGAACTTCTGAACGACGCTGAGTGACTGGGCATGCGGTGCCCAATCACTTAGGTCGTCAGGACGCAGGAAGAAGCGTCGAGAAGGAGTGCATGACAGTTTCCTCTAAAGTTCGTATTTACGATCTCGCCAAAGAATTAAAGCTCGATACCAAGCGACTCATCGAAGAGGTGCGTCGTGAAGGTGTGGACGTGAGCGTGCCTTCCAACTCGGTCTCGAAAGAGCTCGCCGAGAAGATTCGGAACAAGTACTTTCCGAAGAAGGAAACGACCATCAAGCGCGCGGTGAAAGTGGTCAAGCGCGCGGTGCTGCCGACTCCGGAAGCGCCTGCGGTGGAGGCTGAAGCCGAGATCCACGAGTCTGAACCGCCGCTGATGGCTCCGGTAGCCGCCGAGCCCGTCGATATTCCTGGCGCTCCGATTGCAGCGACCCCCGCGACATCGCCTGGGCCTGGGCCACAACCCGCCAAGCCACCTATTGCGACTACGAGGCTGGTCAAGAAGCTGGCTCCGGCTGCACGCGCGGAAGCGCCAGTGATCGAGGAAATGCCGCCACCGCCTGCGCCGGTTGAAGTGGCGCCAGTAGCGGAAGCGCCCGTCGTCGAAGAGCCGGTGATCGCCCCCGAAGCGGTTGCGCCAACCAATGGCGTTGAGGCCCCGAAAGTCACGCCGCCGCCCGCGCCTGCACCACCGAGAACTCCGCCGCCGCCTTCGCGACAAGTCAGAGTTTTGCGACCGACTGCGGCTGCGCTCAACGCCGGCATACGTCCGGGCGAGCGTGCGCCTGCACCACCTCCGCCACCGCCGCCTCCGACCAGAGAGCGGGAACAGCCGCGGGAACGTCCCACGGATCGCAATCGCTTGCGAGAGCGACCGTCATTGCCGCGATCCGAGCGACTTGGAACGCCCGGTGAAACGGCTACGCCGCAAACTACTTACATTCCACCACCCGACGCTGGTCGTCGTCGTTCAAGACGCAGCAGCCCGCGCGGTGGTCGAAAGATCGAAGGCAAGGCCGGGAGGTTCGACAGGGGTGGTGATTTCATTCCACCGCCGAAGGCGCTGTCTCTTGAAGACCGCATCGCCGGTAGACTCGAGGTGCCCGGTTCAGGCGAGCTGAAGGCAGTGCGCCTGATCGAGGGTTCTACAGTTAAAGAGTTTGCCGAGAAGCTCGGAATCAAGCCAAAAGACATCGTGACGCTGCTCTTGCAGCGCGGCGTCTTCGCAACCATCAATCAACCGTTGATGGACGACGTCGCGGCCGATCTCGGCAAACGATTCGGTTACGACGTTTCGTTCGTGCCGTTTGAAGAGATGGTGGCGGAAGAAGAGTTCGAAGAGTTGATCGCCGCCGACGCTGACGACGTTGAGTTGCCGCGTGCTCCGGTCATTACTGTCATGGGCCACGTCGATCACGGTAAGACCTCGCTGCTTGACGCGATCCGCACGACTGACGTTGCGGGCGGTGAAGCAGGCGGCATCACACAGCACATCGGCGCGTACAGCGTGCAGGTCCCGAATCCGGATAATCCGGGAGAGACTCGTCGCGTCGTGTTTCTCGACACGCCGGGTCACGAAGCGTTCACGATGATGCGTGCGCGCGGTGCGAAGGCGACCGACATCGTCGTGCTCGTTGTCGCTGCTGACGACGGCGTCATGCCACAAACGATCGAAGCTATCGAGCACTCGCGTGCCGCAGGTGTTCCGATCATCGTCGCCATCAACAAGGTCGACAAACCCGACGCAAATCCCGATCGCGTCAAACAAGAGTTGGCCCAACAGGGGCTGTCGCCACTCGAATGGGGCGGCGAGACGGAAATGGTCGCGGTCTCTGCGAAGAAGCGACAGAACCTCGACACGCTTCTCGAAACGATTTTGTTGACGTCAGACATTCTGAACCTGCGCGCGAGCTCGACGCGTCTTGCTTCTGGTGTCGTGCTGGAAGCGAAACTCGATCGTGGTCGCGGTGCGGTAGCGACGGTGCTGGTCCAACAGGGAACCCTCAAGATTCACGAGCCTTTCATTGTCGGGCAGATATCCGGCAAGGTTCGTGCGATGTTCAACGATCGCGGCGAGCCGATCACGGAAGCCGGACCGGCAACTCCGGTCGAAGTGCTCGGGCTTCAAGGCGTGCCGCAAGCGGGGGAAAGCTTCCAGGTCGTTTCCGACATCACGAAAGCACAGTCGATATCACAGCATCGCCAGATGTTGAGTCGCCAGGCGGCACTGCTGCAAACGACGAAGCGCGGTATCGAAGCGCTGGGCGAGAGCGAAGTCAAGGAGCTGCTGGTCATCATCAAGGCCGACGTGCAGGGTTCAGTCGAAGTGTTGAAGTCGACACTGCAGAAACTCTCGACCGATCGGGTGAAGGTGAAAGTGATTCGATCGGGCGTGGGCGCGATTACCGAGTCAGACGTTCTGCTTGGTTCCGCGACGCAGGCTGGGTCGTCTTCGTCGGCAGTCGTAATCATCGGCTTCAACGTGCGCCCCGAAGCACGTGCGGCGGATGTGGCGAAGCAGGAAGCAGTCGATATTCGACTCCACTCGATCATCTACAAGGTCGAGGAAGAGATTCGCGCGGCCATGATCGGCATGCTCGAAGCGATCGAAAAGGAGCGAATTCTCGGCAAGGCAGCGGTTCGCGAAGTGTTCCGCGTACCGAGAGCGGGAGTTGTCGCCGGCTGCATGGTCATCGATGGAACGGTGCGTCGGAATGCGCGTGCGCGTTTGATCCGCGATGGCGTAGTTAGCTGGGAAGGCAATATCGCTTCGTTGCGGCGGTTCAAGGATGACGTGTCCGAGGTCCGCGAGGGCTTCGAGTGTGGTATCAGTCTGGAAAACTTCAACGACGTAAAAGTCGGCGACCAGATTGAGGCTTACATCGTCGAGCGAGTCGCCGCCACTGAGTTATAGAGGGCGCTGAAGTTTATGCGTCGAGCAGAGAGAACGGCCGACACGCTGAAAGAAGAGATTGCTCAGATTGTCGGCTATGAATTGGAAGACCCGCGGTTGACGATGGTCACGGTTACGGACGTTCGGCTATCTTCGGACAAACGTGCTGCGCGTGTTTACGTGACTGTAGCCGGTGACGAGAACGAGCACAAGGAGGCACTCGCAGCCTTGAAGCACGCTGCGCCTTTTGTGCGCAAGCAACTGGGGCTATCGTTGAATCTTCCGCGCACGCCTGAGATTCATTTCGTGCGCGATCGCGTCGAAGAAGAAGGCGAACGCGTCGATCAACTGCTAAACGAGATCGAGCGAGAATGGGAAAGTCAAGGAAAGGAAGAAGATCATTAGAGAAATATAGGTCTGATTCGACCTATAGGACCTATTACTGAAGTTTCATCATGCTTAGTCAAGTAGTCGAGCTGATCGAGGCAAAACGTCGTTTCGCGATCACCTCGCACATTCGCCCTGACGGTGACAGTCTGGGATCGTCACTCGGTCTTTACTGGTTGTTGCGCGCGCTCGATAAAGATGTCGAAGTCATCATGCGCGATCCGGTACCACACGCTTACCAGCAACTGCCTGGCGCTGGCGATGTACGCGTCACTCCCGCAGTCGATCCTTCTTACCATGCAGTGTTTGTGATCGAGTGTTCCGATATCACGCGGCCCGGGCTCGCGGATCTCGAGAAACAGTTCGTCGTCAACATCGACCACCATTCGACCACCGCGCTCTTCGGCAACATCAACTGGATCGACTCAACGGCATCGGCAGTCGGTGAGATGATCTATAACCTCTGCAAAGCGACCGGTGTTCGCGTCACGAAAGAGATTGCTGAATGCGTCTACACGGCGCTGATCACTGATACCGGATCGTTTCATTACTCGAACACGACTGAGCGCACGTTCAAAGTCGCTTCCGAGCTTGTGCGGACCGGCGTCAAACCTGCGAAGACTGCCGAGGCAGTGTTTGCAAGTTACCCGTGGAGCAGGATTCAGCTAATGGGTGCGGTGCTGTCGACAGCTCGTCGCGATGAAAGCGGGCGGGTCGCGTGTATGCGGCAGTCACTCGAAATGCAGCAACAGGCCCACGCTTCTGACGAAGATGCAGACGGATTTGTTAACTATCCGCTGACGGTGGGCGAAGTCGAAGCGGTCGCGATGCTGAAAGAAAGCGAGCCGGGAGTTTATCGCACGAGTTTGAGATCTAAAGGCGATGTCAACGTCGCGAAAGTGGCGGAGAAGTTTGGCGGCGGCGGTCATCGAAACGCAGCCGGCTGCACGCTCAAGGGAAGCTGGGAAGAAGCCGAGACGACGATCGTTGCGCTGCTGCAGGACGCAGTGAAGCGTGCGAACGGTGCCCGCGACATCACCGAAGATGCATTGAAAGAAACTGAGTCAGTTATCTAAGCCACAAAAAAGGCAAATAGGTCCTATACGACTGATAGGACCTATTTTTTTTATGTCGGGAACAGATAAGAAATACAAGTGGCGCCGCGCGGATTACCAGGAGAAGACGCGCGGACTGCTGATGGTCCATACCGGCAACGGTAAAGGCAAGACGACGTGTGCGCTTGGTCTGATGATGCGCGCCGCCGGACGCGGTCTGAAGTGCTGCATGATTCAGTTCATGAAGTCGCGCAACGATCGTTATGGCGAACACGTTTCCGCCGAGAAACTCGGGATCGAAGTCCACACGATGGGCGACGGCTTTACCTGGGACACGAAGAACGCCGAGCAGGACATCAAGACTGCGCGCGAGACGTGGACGCTCTGCGTCGAGAAGCTGCGCTCGGGTGATTACGATATGCTGGTCTTCGATGAGCTGGTCTACGTGCTGAGTTACAACATGTTGCCAGTTGCTGAGGTGCTGGAGGAAATTCGCAACGCCCGCGCGTCACAACCGGCGCTTCACATCGTCGTCACGGGCCGTGATGCACCGCCGGAGTTGATAGAAGCCGCTGATCTCGTGACGGAAATGAAAGAGATTAAGCACCCATTTACGGCCGGCATTCGCGCGCAGCAGGGGATCGAGTTTTAGCCGCGCGGATACCACAGACTTTCGGTTTGTGCTAACCTCCCCGCATTCCTATGGCCTGGTTCAGCAAGAAAAGCAAACGAATCGAAGCAGTCCCGCCCGAAGAACGCGTAGTAAATACGCAAAACGTGTTCGTTAAATGCGACGGGTGTGAAGCGCACCTGTTTACGGGTGAGCTTGATGACGCGCTCCAGGTTTGCAAACACTGCAATCACCACTTCCGCATCGGCGCGCGCGAACGGCTGCGACTGCTTTTCGACGACGGTAAGTTTGAAGAGCTCGATAGCGAAGTCGTTTCTATAGATCCACTCGAGTTTGTCGACAGCAAGCCTTACTCAGAAAGAATCGCACTAGCCAAAGAGTCGTCAGGTTTGCCGGAGGCGATCATCAACGGGCGTGGCACCGTTGGCGATCATCCGGTGCTTGCCGCCGCGATGGACATGAGTTTCATCGGTGGCTCGATGGGGTCCGCGGTTGGTGAGAAAGTCACGCGACTGATCGAGCGCGCGATGGAAGAACACAGCGCGGTGATCATCTTTTCCGCGTCAGGCGGCGCGCGCATGCAGGAAGGCACGCTCTCGCTCATGCAGATGGCGAAGATTTCCGCGGCGCTCGCGGCGCTTGATGAAGCGCGCCTGCCGTTTATTTCAGTGCTGACTGATCCGACGACGGGCGGCGTCACGGCGAGTTTTGCAATGCTTGGCGACGTCATCATCGCTGAGCCGAAGGCGCTGATTGGATTCGCGGGACCGCGCGTGATCGAGCAGACGATTCGACAAAAACTGCCGAAGGATTTTCAGCGCTCCGAGTTTTTGCTCGATCACGGGATGATCGATGCGATCGTCGACCGCCGCGAGCTGCGCGACTACCTCTCGAAGCTGCTGAGCTTCATGATGAACCCGGAGATTCACGGCGAATCAGACATTGAACGTGCCCGCCGCGCCGCAAAACTGAAAGAATAGTTAGCCACAAAAATGCACAAAGCGGATCACAAAAGGCACAAAACCGATCTGTACACATAAAGCACAAACCTGACAAAGATTGCTATGTGCTTCTTGTGATCGGTTTTGTGCTTTTTGTGATCCGCTTTGTGCATTTTTGTGGCTAACTATTCTTATGAATTTTGAGGCGGCTGTTGATTATCTGCTGAGTCTTGGGCATGAGACTCTCGCTATCAAGCTGGGCCTCCGTAATACTGAACTTCTTCTTAACGCTCTCGACAACCCCGAACGCGAATTTCCATCAGTTCAGATCGCCGGCACGAATGGTAAAGGCTCAACTGCCGCGATGCTCGATTCAATCTGCCGCGCCGCCGGGATCAAGACCGGTCTTTACACCTCCCCTCACCTCGTCTCGATCACTGAACGCATCAAGTTTTCCGGTACTGAAATCACGCGCGAAGAGTTTGCGGCCTGCGCAACAACCGTCCGCGAAGTTTCTGAACAACTCGAAGCTCTGCCGACTTTCTTCGAACAAGTAACAGCCATTGCCCTGCTCGCTTTTCGCCGGGCGCATATTGACTTAGCCATTCTCGAAACCGGACTGGGTGGCCGCCTCGACTCCACCACCGCCGCTAACGCACACCTAGTCGCCATCACTCAGATCGCTTTGGACCATCAGGAGTATCTCGGCAACACCATTGCGAGTATCGCCGCCGAAAAAGCCGCGATCATTCGTCCGGGTGTGCGTGCAGTGATCGGAAGACAAAAGTATCCTGAAGCATTGGAAATCTTGCTGCAGCGTTGTAAAGAAACCGGTATGACACCGATTCTCGTCGATTCGATCACAGACGGAGTTACTCTCTCGCTGCGTGGCCGTCACCAGCTCGAAAATGCCGCGGTCGCGATTCAACTAGCCGAACTGCTTGATGTTCCGCAGAGCGCAATCGTGCGCGGGCTCGAAACCGCACAGCACGCCGGCAGACTGGAACTGATTCCACACCAACCGGCGTTTTTAATCGATGGCGCGCACAATCCCGCCGGTGCAGAATCCTTGCGCACGTATCTCGACGAGTTCGCCCAACGACCACTGACTTTGGTTTTTGGCGCAATGCGTGATAAGCAACTCGAGCAGATCGGTGAAATACTGTTTCCGGTTGCAGACGTGCTGGTTCTGACAACGGTCGATAACCCGCGCAGTGCTACGCTTGAAATGCTCGAACCCATCGCAATCCGTTATGCTCCGGGAAAAGTTTTGAAAAGTGACGGCAGTGCGACAGCGTTGCAAACGGCAATCGCCAACACGCCGGCGGAGGGAATGATTTGCGTTGCCGGATCGCTTTATCTCGTTGGCGAGCTGCGCCCGCAGATACTCAGGAAGACAAAATGACTAAAGAGCTACCAAAGATACTGAACAGTCAGAAAGTATTCGACGGCCGCGTGTTTAAGGTCACGGTCGACACCGTTGTTGAAGGTGAGCTCACCTATCAACGCGACGTGGTCCATCATCCGGGCAGCGCTGTGATCGTGCCGGTCCACGACGACGGCACTGTTGTTCTGGTGAGACAGTATCGCCATCCCGCGGTTCGTTTCCTGCTCGAGCTCCCGGCCGGCACGCTTGATGATGGCGAGCGTCCTGAAGCCGGCGCCGCGCGCGAGCTCGAAGAGGAGCTCGGGCTCATCGCCGAACGGCTCGACAAGCTTTCAGAGTTTTTTGTGTCGCCCGGTTTTCTTGAAGAGAAGATGTGGGTTTATCTCGCCACCGGATTAACAGAAGGCACGCCACAACCTGACGAGGACGAGGTGTTGGATGTTGTTCGTTTGCCGATCGGCGATGCGCTCGAGATGATCACGAGCGGCGAGATTCAGGATGCGAAGACGATCATCGGATTGATCCTTGCTGCACCGCGCGTCGGAGCACCGTTGTTGGACATCGAATACCCGGCGGTTTGACCACTGCATCCCAACCACCTAAACTCATCGAAGTGTTCACCGAAGAATCATCGCAGCAACTAACACCGCTCCCGGAAGAACACGCTGAGCCACCGGAGCCGCGACCAAGCGTCGCAGTTCAACCGGCGAAGGAGGAGACATGGACCTCGGCGTGGCTCGACGTGGGGACCAGTATGGGTGTGTGGGTCGCAAGCGTCGTGTTGCTCCTGGTTGTTCCGCTCATCTATTCGCTTCCATATCTCGTTTATCGCATAGCTAAATACGGTCCGCCGACACCCGAAGCGCTCGCCACAGACAAGCAGCTCATCTTTTATTCTGTGATAGGAATTATTCCAACGCACATGCTCACGTTTGTGCTTGTTTGGCTTTTGATCACGTATGGAGGTCGCCGACCGTTCTGGAAGAATATCGAGTTCGAGTGGCCCAGGAATGCCAGTCCGGTGGTTGTGACGCTGGTTAGTGTGCTCGTGGCGACGCTGCTCTTCCTTCTCGCGCTCGGCATCACCTCGCTCTACGGAGAACGCAAGACGGATCTCGATATTCTGATCGAGAGCTCCATTTACACGCGCGTTGCAACGGCATTCGTGGCCGTTGCCACTGCGCCTCTCGTTGAAGAAGTGGTTTATCGGGGCCTGCTCTATCGCACACTCGAAAAAGCAGCGGGCATGGGCGTCGCAATCGCCCTCGTGTCGCTGTTGTTCGCGGGCGTTCACGTTTTTCAGTACCGCAACAATCTCGCTGTGATCATTGTCATCACGCTGCTGAGCATTACGTTGACGGTGTCGCGCGCGGTTACGGGTAAGCTCCTTCCTGCCTTCATCATTCACCTCGTTTTCAACGGCATTCAATCGGTCCTCATCGTGCTGGGCGGTTTCGTCAATAAAGATATTTTCAAATGAGCGCGTACGACGTCGTCGTAGTGGGAGGCGGGATTGGGGGTCTGACCGTCGCGGCGTTGTTGTCTGCGCGTGGGCTGAACGCGTGTTTGCTCGAGCGACAGTCGCAGGTCGGCGGGTGTATCGCGCGCGTTGAGTTTTCCGGTTATGACTTCGAACCGGGAATGGGGCTATACACTTCCTTCGGCGCGGGCGAAGTGTACGATCAACTCTTTTCTCAACTACCGGTCGCAATGCCTGAAGTGTCGCTGCGGCAATCGCCTTACATTCTCCGCCGTGCTGATCGAAGTGACGTTACGTTACCAACTGAAGATCTTTATTCGATTGTTGGAGGACCGGCGACCCTCGCTGAGCGTTTGGCTGAATCGATCAAACAGAGTGGCGGAAATTTGCGGCTGAATTCCCCCGTGCTGCGGCTTGCGTATGACGATGCTGGACGCGCCGTAGGAATCGATCTGCTGGGTGGTGAAAGGGTATTTGCGAAAAAGGCCATCGTCAGCAACCTCACGATCTGGGACACGTACGGCAAACTTGTCGGACTAAACCGCACACCTGCTGAGATCAAGAAGCGACTGAGCACACTTCACGGCACTGGCGTTTATGTCGTGTATGCGGCAATCGAGGAGTCAGCGGTGGCGCGGCTGCCAGCCGCGCTAATGCGGGTCGAGGATGATGAGGGTGTGTTCACCCTCGCGATCTCTGGGAGACGCGCAGTGACCTTCACGACGCGCACAGAAATCGATTCGTGGTTCGCCTACCAATCGAGTGAGGAAGACTACGAGCAATGGGACCAGGACGCGCTGGCGCATTTCTGGACCCGACTGCACGCTGCACTACCCGAACTCGGCAGTGATATTGAAGTGATTGAAACCGCCAACCCGCGGACTTATTACGACTCAACGCGCCGGAAGCTCGGAATGGTGCTCGGAGTTGATGAGGCGGTTGAGATAGGCCATCAAACCTCGGTGCCGAACCTGTTTATGGTGGGGGATACAGTCGCTTCTGAGGCCAAAGTTGACGCCGTGGTGCAATCAGCATTCTTGTTGCAGAATAAAATTGTCTAGTGTATACAATCAACAGACAATATGTTCGTTACGGTTGATGAACGAGACGCGAGGCCGCTGTACCAGCAACTGGTCGATGAGATTAAGACGCTGATTGCGCGGGGCGAGTTAGAGGAAGGGACGCTTTTACCGCCCGTGAGGCAGGTGGCATCGGACCTCGGCGTGAACCTCAACACAGTCGCTTTCGCCTATCGCCGTTTGCAGAAAGAAGGCCTGATTCGCGTCAAACATGGCTCCGGGGCTGTTGTGATATCCCAAAAACTCAAAGACAAGCCTGACGACCGCCTGCGCGCTCAACTTCGCACCGCCCTGACCCAACTGATCCTCGCCGGGCTCAAACAAACCGAAATCAAAGCCCTCATCAACGAAGAACTCGAAGAACTACAAAAGAGCTAGTCCACAAAAAGCACATAGCGGATCACAAAAAGCACAAACCCTATAAATGCTTATTTGTGCTTCTTGTGATCTGCTGTGTGCTTTTTGTGGACTAGCTCTTAATTTGGGCGCGATGGCTCAATATTTTTTCGTGGCATGCGAGCGCCCGTATCGGGATCGATCATGCGTTCGCGGCGGCCCGCTGGATTTCCGAAAGAGCCTGATGGATTGGTCGTCGGCGCTGTAACCGGGCGCGTCGGGTGCGTATAGCCGCCCGAAGGTGTTGTTCCGCCAGACGGCGTGCCGGTAGAGCCGCTCGGGGCATTTACGGGTTGTTGTGGCCAGTTAGCTCTGGGGTAACCAAACGGGCTGTAAATTGAAGTCGAGTAAGAATTGCCGTACGGCGAACCCCAACCGTAATAGAACGGGAGGAACGTGTAACAACCGGCGCTCCGGTTGTAGAACCACAATCCGGCAGAGCGCGAGAACGGATCCCAGTCTCGAAAAGACGCAAACGCGGAATTCATCATTCGATCGTTGATCTTTCGATTCGCTTTCGCGAGGGTTTCGGCGCGCTGCTTACTCCAGTTGTCGACCTCTTCCTGAACCTTCTTTTCTTCCTTCGTCAATTTTGCGACGGAGACGTTTGTGGCGCTGAAAACGACCTTGTTTCCGCCCTTAACCTTCGTATGCGAATCGCTGAGGATCACGCGGCCTTTCCGCACGATCAGCTCGGTGGCGTCGTTGGGAATCACATTCAGCCGGTAGAGCCCCTGCCGCACAATCGCGAGTTTTGTGTGGGGAGTACTGATATTTATATTGAGCTCGAGCCCGTCCGCACCGGTAGCTTCCACGATCGCGGTACCGCGCAGCAGTCGAACTTCCAGATTCGCAAGCGTGTTGTTCAGGAGTTCAACTTCAGAATCACCACCCACGCGCAGGTAAGAACCCGGATTCAGGAGTATCTCGACGCGACCATCATTCGCGGTCCGCACGCGATCGCCCGAATCCAAATCGTCGGTGATCGCAAGCTGTTGCCATTCTGACTCGCCTTTCGGGTGAACGTCGGCCTGGCCGGTGATGGCATTAATCCCGCCCGCCTTGGCGGAAATCACGAATTTTTCCCGATTTTGAGCCAAGTTGACGATCGAACAGCAAAGGATGAAGCCCACTGAAAGAGTGAACAACAACGGGAGGCTGGAAGCTTTTCTCATAGAAATACCCTCCGAATTCGCGATAAAGATTGTGGGCGGGCCTTAAGCTCCCGAGCATTATAGTCTGGTCAGGAACATTTACAAGTTTTTCGCCGCGGATTCACACGGATGAACGCCGATTAAGAACGTGTCTTAGCAAAGTAGCCGCGTTTAGTGCGGGCGAATAGGTCCGTTCGCGTCGACAAACGCACCTCGACCGACCGCCATTTGCCATCGAGCGCTTTGTTCGTGGGGCGATAGCCAATGCTATAGACAGTGCTGAGGTCGCGCACCACCTGTGCATACACCTGATCGAGATCACTCAAACGCGCCGCTTTGTACATCGGCGTCCCGCAGGTACTGGCAATCTGTGCGAGTTGGTCGCGCGCCGCCGCGTAGGTGACAGGCAACATATCGTGACGATTTCTGTTCTCGTTTTCCGTGTCGAGATAGATCGGAAACACAAGCGTTTCTGACTTCCTGATTGTTTCCAGCAGCGCTTCAAACGGAATTTGCGAACCATCTCCCTCGACATTCGGAAGCGCGTTATCGACGCCATCGGTCATCACCACGATCGCGCTGCGGCGGAATCCTGATCCTTGCGGGATCAGATCGCGCAGCACCCAATCCAGCGAATCCCAGAAACTCGTGCCGCCGTATGCTTCATCTATCTCGTCAATCGTCTTCTTCAACTTCTTGCGATCCAAAGTGAATGAAGAGTAAAGCGCTGGACGGTTCGTGAACGTCACGAGCGCGATGCGATCCACGTCGCGCGCCGCATCGACAAAACGCTTCGCGGAGTTGCGAATCATCTTCAGTTTTTTGGAATTCGAACCGGAGAGGTCCAGGAGTAGAACGAGATCGAACGGCGTATCCGCTGCAGCGAAGAACGAGATTTCCTGTGGCACTCCGTCTTCCAAAACGACGAAGTCGTTCTGGTCGAGCATCGGTGGCGGAGCGTTTGTAGGAAAACCCAGCACGCTGACTTTAAGATCGACCAGGTCTGAATCAATGCGGATCGTTTCGACGGGATCCTGAGCAAACACAAGTCCACTAAACAAAAGTACCAAGCAAAAATTTCCCACGCAGCGGCGCAACGGCGCAAAGGAAATCTTCGTTGCGCCGTGGCGCCGTGGCGGGAGAAATTTCTTCGTGAAAAACCTAATTCGCATAGTACCCACGTTTGCCGCGCGGCACGGCGTTAGTGCGGCTAACACCGATCCGAATCGCTCGCCACTTTCCATCGCGTGTGTTGTTTGTAGGACGATACGCCAAACTATACATCGTTCCAAGATCAGCGACGACCTGCTCGTAAGCACCCGCGAGATCCGTCAATTTCTCCACTTCGTAAAAGACGCCGCCGCCCGCATCAGCCATTTCCTTCAGGCGATCGTGACCAGCGTCGAATGCTTCCGGCTGCGTATCCAACGGGCTCATCGCCTGGTACTCGGTGTTCAGCCACAACGTGTATAAGACACCGTCAAACTCCTGAATGTTTCGAAGAGTTTCCTGGTAACTTTTGCTCGAGCCCTGCTGCCCGCTGACACCGGGAATTGTCCCATCGAGGCCGTCGCTCATCAGTACGATGGCGCTCCTGCGCGACTTCTTCGACTCCTTCAACAACTCATCCATCGCGAAGTTGGTCGCGTCGTAGAGTTTCGTGTCGCCGCGGGCGGTATCGATCGTCTCGATTCGCTGCCGCAGCAACTCACGATCGGCAGTCAACTCCGAGATCACCTTCGCTTCGCCCGCAAACGTGATCACGCCGATGCGATCGGCAGGCCGCGCGGCGTTGACGAAACGAATCGCCGCAGCGCGAATCAGCTTGATGACATCTTTGGTCGATCCGGACAAGTCGATCAAGAGCATGAGATCGAAAGGCGCGGACGACGATTCAAACTGAACAATCCGTTGCTCCTGGCCATCCTCGAACAGCTTGAACTCGGATTGGGCCAGGCCGAGCAGTCCGCGATTCGTGCTTCGATCGATGACACTGATGTTTAGCGTCACGAGTTGTGAATCGACGCGTATGACGTCGCCCTCAGTGATCTCGTCGGTGGCGGCTGGCTCAGCAGGAGTGCCGGCAGCCCGCTTTGGACCATTCGCGCCGAGTAGCTCAGGCTCTTTGCCTGTTCCATTCTCAGGTTGTGATGGGGAACCGAGGACTATCGTGCCGGCCTGAGTTTGGATGTCGATCTTTGGCCCACCTTTTCCGACACGTGTTTGGATGTCCCCGCGCGCAGACCGCGCAGTGATGTCGGCATTCTCAGGTACTTTGATCTTGAGATGAATCGGCACGACCGGATCCACTGGCCGTCGCACTACGGAGATCGTTATCAGCAAGCCACGGTTGTCGATGATGATTGGCGACCGGGTCAATCTGGTTGAACCATCACCACCGATAACAGCAGAGACAGCGACGTGGCTGTTGCTCCAGACTTCTGCCGTCACATCGCCGAAATCGTTGCGAACTTTTAGCTGGCCGCCGGCAGGCAAATCGATACGGATTTCGTCATCCGCGTAGGCTGTCGTTGGGGAGAAGGCCGCTAGAAACATAAGGCCCAGCAAGGCCTTTTGAACCTTCAGAAACACCGGGTGATGATAGCAAACCCGGCGGCGTCTGCGTATTCAGCAGCGGGGGCAAGCCCCTCTTCCTGACTTGTTCTGGCTTTGCACAAAAGTCTCGATCGCGCTCTTCTCTGTGCAACCTCAGTGTCCCCTGTGTCTCTGTGGTTGATGAATTCCGAGTAAAACCACACCACAGAGACACAGAGCACACTGAGGTTGCACAGAGAAATCCCAGAACAAGGACCTTTTGTGCAAAGCCACTTGTTCGTCCATGAGGCGCAAAGAAAAAGAACAAGTCAGGAAAGAGGGGCTTGCCCCCGCTGATCGAACACTAAGGCTCGATTAGGTCGAGCATCGAGGTTTCGTCACGCGCGGGCTCGGAAGGCTTTTCCGGTGGGGGCGCGCCGGCCAGATCCGAGATCTTCAGTAACAGATTGTTTTGATTGGTCGCGTACGGCAACGCAGTCTCGATCGAGACCACACCGTCGCGAATAAAGTTCTCGATCACAGTATCAAACGTCTGCATTCCGTCCTGATCGCCCTGTTCCATCGCGTCGATCAGCGACTTCCCTTCCGACTCACCTTTCTCGATGTATTCGCGCGTCCGCATCGTCGCCTTCAAAATCTCGATCGCGGCCACTCTGCCTTTTCCGTCCGCAAGCGGAATCAGACGCTGCGACACGATGAAGCGGAACGACTGCGCCACCCGCGTCCGGATCGCTTTCTCTTCATTCTTGGGAAACACGCCGATGATTCGATCGACTGTCTTCGACGCATCGATCGTGTGCAACGTCGATAATACGAGGTGACCAGTCTCCGCAGCTTCGAGCGCCACTTCGATCGTCTCGCGGTCGCGCATCTCGCCGACGAGTATTACTTTCGGCGCTTGTCGCAACGCTGCGCGAAGCGCGATCGAGAAGCTCGGCGTGTCAGAGTGCAGTTCGCGCTGGTGAATGGTCGAGTTTTTGTGCGTGTGCAGAAACTCGATCGGATCTTCAATCGTGACGATGTGGTAATAGTGCGTTTCGTTGATGAGATCGATGATCGCGGCGAGGGTCGAGCTCTTGCCACTTCCGGTTGGTCCAGTGACGAGCACGATACCGTTTTTGATATCTACTATCTCTTTCAGTACATCAGGCAGATTGAAATCGCTGAACCGCGGCGGCCGCATGGGAATCACGCGCATGATGATCGCGTGCGTGCCGCGCTGCTTGAAGATATTCACGCGAAATCGAGCCTCGCCCGGTGCGCTGAACGACAAGTCCGCGGAGCCCGACTTTTCAAGGCTGTCGACTGCCGACTGCTGATTTCCAATGATCAGTTTCGCAATGCCTGCGGTGTGAGCCGGTGTCAACTTGTCGAGACCGGGAACGCGAACAGGCACGAGTTTGCCTGCTAATTCGACCTGTGGCGGACGTCCCGGACTGAAGATCAGATCGCTGACTTTGTCTGAAGTGCCCAGCATTTCACGCAGGATAGCGATGAAATTCAAAGCTGGGGGCGCTGGAGTTTGAGTGGTTGAGGCTGGTGGTTGTTGGCTGCTCATTTTGGAACTTTTTGTTTAGCTCGCGCGTCAAAGAACGCGACAACTTTCGCTAATGAATATTTGTCTGTGAAGAACAAACTACTTTCTGGTTACGTACATCCAAGAGTTCGTTATATGAGGGCACGCTAGACGAAAAGATGGACCGTGCTCCGAAATTGAAAAGAAAGGCGCTGGGAAACATGGCAACTTACAGAGATCCTGTGCGATGTTTTGCACCACTTGAAGTGATCGAGCGCCTGCTGGAAATTCGTGTTGAAGCGGGTTATTCGCCTGCCGTATATCTTCTTTCCCCCGATGATTTGGCAGACTATCTCGATGCATATGGCTTCGATGTGTATGCATTATCGGAGGCCGAAGCTGAGTTTCACTTTGGAGACTATCGTGCGCCACTCGCACCAGGCGGTGATCACGCCCACTGCTCGTTGACCGCACACTAGCATTACCAGTTTACACTATCCACAGATTACACAGATTGAATCTGCGTAATCTGTGGATAAGTCATTTAAGGGCCTTAATAACAAAAAACGTCACATCGTCAGTCGCGCCCCGGTTTGCGGTCCACTCCAAAACCGCCATCTCCAAACTCGCAATCAACTCCCGCGCAGGTCGAGCGTAGTTGTCCTTAACTGCCTGCACGAGCCGGTCACGTCCAAACTCCACTCCGTCAGGATTCGACGCTTCAGTCACACCATCCGTGTAAAGCACCATTATGTCGCCCGGCTCCAGCAACAAGTGATACTGGTGATATCGGGTCTCGGGAAACATTCCCAACGGCTGTTCGCCATATTCAATAAAACTCGCCTCACCTTTCGAGTTGAGCAGCAACGGCGGATTGTGACCGGCATTCGAATACGACAACGTTCGATTCGAAGCGTCAAGGATCGCATGAAACGCCGTCACAAACTGATTTCGCTCGATCGACTCCCACAGCAGGTAATTAACCTTCGCAAGCGACACGTTCGTTGCGTAACCGATGTGCGTCGCCGCTCGCAGACTCGAGCGCAGAAAAGCCATCAGGATCGCTGCAGGCACACCTTTGCCGGATACGTCAGCGATCACGATTCCGATTTCATCATCGTAAATTCGCACCCAGTCGTAGTAATCACCCGAGACTTCTTCGGTCGGAAAGTTGTAAGCGCTGATGTCGTACCCGGCCAACACCGGATCCTGCGCCGGCAACAGCTCGAGTTGGACCTGCCGCGCGACTTCCAACTGGCCCTGTAGTCGCTTCTTCTCGATCAACTGCTCGTGCAGCATTACCTTCTCGATGATGATCGCCACCTGCGACGCCAGCAACATCAACACTTCCAGATCGTCGTTCGAATAAGCGTTGAGCTGGTCGCTTTCGAGATCGAAGACACCGATCACTTCGTCGTTCGAGATGATTGGCGCAACCATCTCGGAGCGCGTGCGATCGCGCGCATTGATGTAAACGGGATCGTTACGGACGTCGTGAGAAATACTCGGATTTCCGCTCACGGCCACACTGCCGATGAAGCCCTCGCCGAGCTTCAAGTGGAGATCGGAAAGCTCATCGATGTCGTAACCACGCACCGCTTCGGATTTGAAAGTGCAGGGTTCTTCACCTTCCGGGACGAGTTCCGGGTCGAGACACTGGAGCACAAAGATGCCGGCTGCGTCGTAAGGGATCAACGAGTCGAGCGTGTCCATCACCAGGTTAAGCACTTCCTGTAGATCGAGTGAACGGCTGATCTTCTTGGTGATGTCGAGCAGCATCCGCAACTTGTCGGTCGTCGACAAACCCTGCGATGCAATTTCTTTCAAACGTTCCGTCATGGGATTCTAATTTACGCCCTTGCGCGAAAGATCCTTGTGCTCGTGCCAGAGTCGCGTAACCTTCATTCGATATTCAACCAGCTCAGGGCTGACACGGAAGTGTAATCCAATCTCCGAAGAAGTCCTTCCCTGCAAGAGCATTCTCTTCAACGACGCGTACGGCACTAAAGCCGCGGCGCCCACCGCGTAGGCCTCCTCCTCATCGGCCTTGCGGTAGTCGCGATTCATTACCTTACCACGATCGTCCCTCGTTACGATCGAGAGCCGGTTGGCCTGGTGGCCCAAAAACACGTGACAAATCTCTTCCATCAACGTCGCATTCGTGCGCGAACGACCGTGCGTCGGGTTTAGTATCACCAGTTTCATGCCATTTGGGAGCGTGCATGCGCCACCGGACCAACTCTCCGAAGCCGAGCCGAGCAGGTGCTCACGCGCGCTCTCGCTCAAGCCTTCTATCTGATCGAAGCGGATTACGATCAGATTTGCAAAGCGTGCGAGCGCGAAAGGATTTAATGGCTGGTCAATGCGGGCGCGGGCGAAGTCGCGCAGGCCAAGAGCTTTCAACTCGAAATTTCGCCACTTTTCACCTGGAGGTAGATCGCCAAGCAGCACTCGGAGAGTATACAGCCGCGGATTTACGCGGATAAACGCGGATCAGAATTAACTTCGTTTTTTGGAGCCTTTATCACTCTTGCTGAACTGGGTGTAAGCGACGCGAAACAGCTCGGAAAGCGCAGAAGCAGTTTCGGGTGTGAGATTTTTGTCGGCGCGAAGATGAGCTTCGACGATCTCGGGCGTGGGTTCCTCCGGATAATAGACCACGGCTTTCGACTCTTGGGCTTTCGGATCGCGGCCACTCAGGATTCGCTCCATCGGGACATCGAGCCACGTGGTGAGTCGTGCGATGTTGTCTGCGTCAGGTTTGCCGGTGCCGTTTTCGATGCGCGAGAGTGTCGAGGCGGAGACGGATGTTTCGCTCGCAACGTCGCGAAGGCTGAGCCCGAGCTCTTCGCGCCTGCGCTTGATGGCGCGCCCGAGCTCTTCGGTGTTGACGAGACCTTTGGCTGGACGATTCTTGGATTTCATGGCGCCTAACGTAGCACAAGCGTGGTTTTAGACGCAAGACTTTGTTTTGTCCATGAAACAGGATCACGAAAGGCACAAAGAAGAACACAAAAAGCTCAAAATGAATTTTTGATTTTGTTTTTGGGCCTTTTGTGTTCTTCTTTGTGCCTTTTGTGATCCTATTGCTTGGCGGAGGAACCCATCGCGAGGTCACGGGCTTTGGGTAGAACGTCCACGGCTTTTGCCACCTGCGGATCGTTTGACATGATGAAAACTCGGTCACCAACTACACGACCGTAAGCCGCAGTCACGATATTGAACCGCAGCTCGAGCTCGACGAAGGCGCGATTACGATCGACCATCGCTGCTGTCACTTTGTATGCCGGATCGGCCGCGACAAAATCACGAAACGCTCTGAACATCGCATCTGTGATCTTGAACTCTCCCGGTTCCAACTCGTGACGGAAATTGATCCCGCCGGCGATGCGGCTCGACTCGAAGCCACGAACACGCCCGTTCACCAGCTCGCGCGCGAATGCAAAAGCCGGACTCAAGATACGTCGCTGAGTTAGGTTCACAGTGCGCGGGCCGATTGCTTCGTCCGGTGAGATTCCACCGCCGCTATAAACTGCACGACCCGTGTCAGTCTTAGCCTCCGGCCCCGCAGGCTTCGCCGGCTCTTTCGGCTCACGTCCGACGCCCGCGCCGTGCGTGTAGTAATCGTAAAACCCGCCGTTCGAATAATCGCGCTGAATCAAACGACCTGACGGCGTGTAGTACTTCGCGGAAGTCAACGTCAAACCGGCGCCGTATTCGAGTGGAATGATGCTCTGCACCAGTCCCTTACCAAAGCTGGTCTGGCCCACAATCAACGCGCGGTCATGGTCCTGCATCGCTCCCGCAACGATCTCCGATGCTGATGCAGTGTTTTCGTTGATCAGGATCACGAGCGGCGTCATGTCCGGCGCGTTGTTTCGCGACTCATAGGTGTTGTCGCGAAAACCGTTGCGACCCTTCTGCGTCAGTATCAACTGCCCGCTGCGCAGAAACACTTCAGCGACGTGAATCGCCTGGTCCAGGAACCCGCCCGGATTGTTGCGCAAGTCGAGCACGAGCGACGTCATGCCTTTCGCGTGCAAGTTATCGAGCTTGTCGAGTAGCTCGTCTGTCGTCGTATAGTTGAAGCCGCGCGTCATGTCGATATAACCCACTCCGGGCTTCAGCATGTAAGCGTCAGGGATTGACGGTTGCGGCACCGCATCGCGAACGATGTCTACGTTCTGAATGCGCTTGTCGGCGGCGCGTTCGAGTGTCAGCTTGACAGTCGATCCACGTGGACCACGAATCTTGTCGCGAACTTCCAGCGACGACTTGCCCGTCATCGCCACACCATCGACTTCGACGATCTTATCGCCATAACGCAGTCCGGCTCGCCCTGCGGGAGAATTGTCAAAAGTGGCCGTGATGTAAGTGTCGGGCAGATCGCCGCGAATGTAAGTTTGGATCGAGGCGCCGATTCCGAAATACTCGGAACGCTGATCGGTCTTCAGCTCGTCAAACTCTTCGCGGTCGTAGTAATTGGAATGAGGATCGAGTGAACGAAGCATGCCGATGATCGACGACTTGTACACTTCGTTGAAATTGAGCTTCTTGCCGTCGATGTACTGATCCTGAACGAGCTTCAGCGCTTCATCGAAATCTTTTTGGACACGAATAGTCTCAGGAGTCGCTCCGCGCGACACCCGGCGGACGCCCGGCGTTTGCGCCACGACGAAACTCGGAATGACGAGAGAAATAGCGAGTAGGACCAGAGCGACGTGAGACGAAATTCTTTTCACTGCGAACCTCGGATTTTAAAGACTTCTAACGGCGAAATTATTAATTAGCCGCACCTGCAATATAACGGATGCCGACTGGTCGAGCAAGGTTGTGCTCCCCGAGGTTGACCGTGTTTCCCGCGCTCCGTAGAATGAACCTACATCGACAAACTATCGTAAAGACGGACAGGTAGAATTCGGTACTTGGCAAAGGAGTCTATACCAAAATGAGCAGTCCGTATCACAAGGAAGAACCCCCGGCACCCGAGAGAATCGACGATCTGATGCTTCGTGACGACGATCCGGAAACTGGGGAAGAACAGAATCGAGCAGCTTCGTCAGTCCGCGACATTGCCTCGCGTATTCCGGAATCACTGAGCGCAATCGGACGCGATATCAGTAGGACCATCGAAAAGGCGATTTCCGCGAAGGATGATTACGTTGTCGCGGTGAAGATCTCGCCCGAAGCGCAGGAGAAACTCGAGGCGCTGGTCCAGGCGGGTGTCTTCCGGAATCGTGCTGAAGCAGCCGGGTTCCTGATCGATGAGGGCATCAAGACCCAGTCGGCATTGTTTGAACGTGTCAGACAGAAACTCGCCGAGATCGAACGGCTGCGAGCTGAACTGCGAGGCATGATCGCCGATAGCAAGACTGTCTGAAGCTTCAACAAACGGGCGCTCGCCTTTCGCGCCTAACTTATCAACATCCCCCCAAAGCAGTGCTTTACCCTTCCTCGCGAACGGTAAAGCACGCCTTTGTTTCTAGTGGGTAAATTTTTGTGGCAGATAGATTTCACTTACCATCAACCCCAATCGAAGAATTTAAGTTGTCTAACGGCCTGCGTGTTGTTCTGAGTCCGGAGCGCGCCATTCCGGTTGTTTCGATCGCCGTTTACTACGACGTCGGCTCGCGCAACGAACGCGAAGGACGCACCGGCTTCGCTCACCTGTTCGAGCACATGATGTTTCAGGGTTCGGAGAACGTTCCCAAAGCCGCGCACTTTCAATACATCTTCAACGCCGGCGGCACGATGAACGGCACCACTTCCACTGAGCGCACAAACTACTTCGAGACTTTACCGTCAAACTACCTGCCACTCGCTTTCTGGCTCGAGAGCGATCGCATGCGCTCGCTGAAAGTCACGCAGGAGAACCTCGACAATCAACGCCATGCAGTTCAGGAAGAGAAGCGTCTACGTTACGACAATCAGCCGTACGTCCCCGCGTTTCTTCGCATGAACGAGTTGATCTTCAAGAACCCTGCGAACGCGCACTCAACGATCGGATCGATGGAAGATCTCGACGCGGCGACCATCGACGACATCAAAGAGTTTTTCCGTATTTACTACGCCCCGAACAACGCCGTGCTGACTGTCGTCGGCGACTTTGATAACGACGAAGCACGCGCTCTCGCTGAAAAGTATTTTGGAGACATTCCGGCGCAACCAGTGCCGCCACCCGTCGACGTTACGGAACCGGAAGCAGTCGCGATTCGTGAAGAGACATTTCACGATCCGTTAGCACCGGCGCCCGCTTTTGTTCTCGGCTGGAAGATACCGGAAAGACGCACGCCGGATTTCTACGCACTTTCACTCGCGGGTACATTGCTCTTCGAAGGTGACAGCTCGCGCCTGTATCAAAAACTCGTGAAGGGCGACGAATCAGTCGTCTCGATTGAAGGCGGCGTTGACGAGCGTCGTGGACCATCAGCGTTGTACATCTTCGCTCTGCCAAAACCCGGCCAGGATGTCGGCATGATTCGCGAGCAGATCTTCGACGAGATCAAACGAATCGCGACGGATGGACCAACGGAAGCCGAGATGGAGAAACTTCGGAACTCGCTCTGCAACGATGCTGTTCGTGGACGGCAGTCGACGATGTATCGCGCGCAGCGTCTCGCGGAGTTTGCGTTGTATGATTCAGATCCGCATCTGGTCGATTCCGAGTTGGACCACTATCTCGCCGTCACGGCTGACGATATCAAAAATGCGACCGCACGTTATGTGAATGTCGACAACCGCGTCGTGCTCGACATCATTCCTGCTCCTGCTGCCGATGCGGGTGAAGAAGTAGCGGCATCAGCTTCGCCACAGACACCGGGCGATCCCCATCAACCTGCTGCGCCGGCACCAATTGTTCCTGAAGCGCCGGCGGCGGAGCCTGAATCGCCGGTGCATGCCGAGATCGTTCACACATCGCCCTCAGAACAATCACAAGACCCAGCGGATGTTCCGCGCCAAAACAAGCCGGGAACAGGCCCGCTGCATCCATAACATGAGTCAAACAGATATTTTTCGTAAGGTGGCGCCTGCGCCGCTACCACCAAGACCGATCTCCATTCCCACGCCGAGAGAAACAACTCTGCGTAACGGGCTCTCACTCGTCGTTGTTGAAGACAGTCGATTGCCGCTCGTCAGCTACAGGCTCGCGTTTCCCGTAGGCGGCGCGTTTGATCCACCGGAGCTTCCGGGCCTGACCGATCTGCTCGCGGGTCTCTTACCTGAAGGAACTCAATCGAGAACGAGTAAAGAGATCGCTGAAGAGGTCGCACGCATGGGCGCGAGTTTGTCAGCGGGAGCGACTTCTGATTACACAATCATGGGCGCGTCAGCGCTTTCACATTTCAATGATTCGATACTCGACTTGATGGCGGAAGTGATCCTCGAGCCTTCGTTTCCCGAAAACGAAGTCGAGCTGGCGAAGCAGAATACGAAGGAGAGTTTGCGACAGCAGCGAGCGCAACCGTCGTTTCTCGCGAGTGAGATGGTTTCGCGTGTGATGTATGGCGCTCATCCTTACTCGATCGTGGCGCCCACACCGGAGTCGATCGACCGCTGTACACGCGATAACTTCGTGAACTTTCATCGCAGCAAGCTCGTGCCGAATAACGCTTTTTTCATTGTCACGGGCGACGTTCGTTACGACGATATCGTGAGTCGGATCGAGTCGCTGTTTTCGACGTGGGAAAGCGGCGAGAAAGTGGTCGCGAATTTCCCGGCGCCGCCGGTTCGTACGAAAAGAACGGCGTATCTCGTGGATCGACCGGGTTCAGCACAGTCAAACATCGTGATTGCGAACAGCGGCATCATCAGAACGAGTCCTGACTATTTTCCGATGATGCTGATGCACACGGTGCTCGGCGCTAATGCGTCGTCGCGGCTGTTTATGAACCTGCGTGAAGACAAGGGTTACACGTATGGCGCGTACACGAATCTCGACGCGCGGCGCACGGCAGGAACGTTTCGCGCGACGGCCGAAGTGCGCACGCCGGTAACGGGCGATTCGTTGAAAGAGTTTTTCTACGAGCTCGAGCGAATTGGTAATGAGCCGGTGTCAGACAAGGAAATTCGCGACGCGAAGTCGTATCTCACGGGCGTGTTTCCGATTCGACTCGAGACGCAGGAAGGACTCGCGGATCAGTTAGTGCAAATCAAGATGTTGAACCTGCCGGACGACTATCTCAATACTTACCGCGATCGGCTTCAGGCAGTGACGGTGCAGGATATTCAGCGCGTTGCAGAGAAGTACATAAAACCGGATGAAGCAGCACTGATCGTCGTTGGCGATGGCGCTTTGGTGATGGAGCAGATGAAGCCGTACGCCGAAGATATTGAAGTCTACAACACTGCTGGGAAGCGAAAATCCACTGAAGCGCCGGGACCGATCGATCCGGTGGGTACGTGGTCGATCGAGATCGAAACGCCGCTCGGGCAAAGTATTCCGGCAGCGTTGACGATCGAGCGCGCGGGCGCCGGGTACTCCGCGGTATTTCACTCAGAAATGGGCGACGCTGAGCTCGGCTCGATCGAAGTAAACAACAACTCCTTCACGTCAACGACTTCTGTGGAGATGGACGGACACGCTGTTGAAACTGAGCTATTTGCGCGTTTTGACGGCGAGCAAATCGAAGGAACCATGAAGCTGCAAAACTCTCAGGAACTCCCCTTCACCGGCAGCAAAGACTAAAGAAGCTATGCAAGAAACAACTGTAGGGGCGGCCCTCTGTGGCCGCCCGT
>DATFDT010000260.1:0-16512 GCA_035251975.1 Pyrinomonadaceae bacterium
GGATCGTTTGCGCGCGCTCGGGAATCTCAAGACCGAGCAGCTTCTCGCCGGCCATCACGTAAGCGAGATTGTTGCCGAGTGGATTCAGGTAATCCATCCGGTCAGTGATGACGATGCCTTGCTGATACTTCTTGTACTCAAACAACTTCTCCATTCCCGTGTGGAGATAGCCGATGTCGGGCGTCGCTTTGACGACCATTTCGCCGTCCAGCACCAATTCGAGGCGCAGCACGCCGTGCGTCGACGGGTGTTGCGGCCCCATCGAGATCGTCATCTGCGTGTCGAGCGGGCGATCGACGATTTCGAATTGTGGCGGGATGGTCGTAGAACTCATAAATATTTAGCCGCGGATGAACGCGGATCATTCATTTCAAGCTGTATGGTTCGTAACCCCTCAGCGGGAAATCTTTTCGTAATGCGTGGCCTTGCCAGTCGTCTGGTAACAAAATGCGTCGCAGATCCGGATGGCCGTCGAAGATTACGCCAAATAGATCGAAAGTCTCGCGCTCGTGCCAGTTTGCGGTTCTCCAAATGCCGGTCACGGTCGGCACGTGCGTGTCTTCCTCGTTCAGCAGCACCTTTAATCTGACGCGATGGTATTTAGTGGTTGAGAAAAGGTGGTAGTTGACTTCGAAGCGCGGCTCTTCTTCGACGCCGCGATCTGCACCACAAATGTCCGATAGAAAATCGAAGCTTGTTTCCGGGGAAGTCTTCAAAAAGTGGCAAGCGTCGACGATGTTTTCGCGCGGCACGATGATCGTCGTCTCGCCGAAAGCGATGATCACTTCGCGCACCCACTCCGGGTGTTCACGCTGTAACGCCGTCACTGACGGTGACGGCGCTGTGTCTGAACTCGGGGTTTCCTCTGGTGTCATCCGCGCTTGTTGCTCGACTCTCTAAGTAGAACGACGCCGTTCGTGTCTCGAAGCGATCGTGTAGGGTCGCGATTCCGGCAACGTGTTTTGTTGCGCGGTCGAGCCATCGGTGATCGGCAAAGTGCCGGGCACGACGGCTTCGCGTGCTTCCTCTTCGGGAATGTCCCTGCGATCGCGGACGCTCTCTTTCATCACTTTGTCCTGGAGCATCATCACGGCGTGTATCAACATCTCGGGGCGCGGAGGACAACCCGGAATGTAGACGTCAACCGGAACGATCTTGTCGACACCCTGAACGATTGCGTAGTTATCAAAAACACCGCCGGACGTTGCGCAAGCGCCCATCGAAATCACCCACTTCGGCTCCGGCATCTGATCGTAAATTCGTCTCAACACAGGGGCCATCTTTCGCGACACGCGCCCGGAGACAATCATCACGTCAGCCTGTCGCGGGCTTGCGCGAAACACTTCCGAGCCAAAGCGCGCGAGGTCGTTTCGAGACGAAGTCGCATTCATCATCTCGATCGCGCAACATGCAAGACCAAATGTCGCCGGCCAGAGTGAAGACTTGCGCGCCCAGTTGATCAGGGAGTCGAGTCGCGTAGTCAGCACTTCCGGTAAAGCTTCGGCAATTACGTTTTCCAGACCCATTTATAAACTTCCTTACTCTTACGCAGCCGTTCGCTGCTTTTCAATCTTTCGTGATTCCATATCGGCTAGTGCTCTCGCTTCGGCTTCCGCTTCGCGTCGTGCTCTCTCTCCCCAGTCAAACGCGCCCTTTTTGACTATATAGATGTAACCGACGAAGAGCAGACCTACGAAGATCATCATTTCGAGGTATGCAAACGTGCGCATCGCCGCGCCTTGCGCCGCGAGTGCCTTGTACACAGCCGCCCAGGGCACGAGAAAGATCACTTCTATATCGAACAGGATGAAGATCATCGCGATCAGGTAGAACTTCACCGAGAAACGTTCTCGCGCGGAGCCCACCGGATCCTTACCACATTCGTATGGCATCAACTTCGTTCTTGTTCGCTTACGTTGTCCGACGAACTGAGACAGGAGGACATTGCCCACCGCGAAGCCTGCCGCGACGATGAACATCAGCAGAATGGGTAAGTAGTCGTAAAGACGAAAACTCATCTAACGCACACTATCACCGGCCGCTGAGCAATCGACTGCGGTCAGTGTCACTCGGTCCACGAGATTGAGAATCATTGTACAAGCGTGATGCTAGTCGAACTGATCAAGGGTGTCAAGCAACGCATCTCGCGTGGATCAGGCCGGGAAAAATGCTCATTGACCGTGAAAAAATGCTTGTGTTAACGTTCAGGAAAACCCGCCTCGCGAGTGGGTTCAAGCGGCCGTCCTGACAAACTGTGATTACAGGATTCAACACCGATATCGAGCATGATGGCGTTGTCTATCATGTGCAAACCGAGGACAAGGGGCTCGACTCACCGATCATCCTCTCGCTCGTCTATGTGGGCGGCACGATCCTGGCCAGCAAACGCTCTCCTTATGAAGATCTGATCGCGACAGGTTTTAGTGATGAAGTGCTGTCTGAACGCCTCAAACGCCAGCACCGGCTGATCTGCGCCGCGATCAATCAGGGGCGTATCGACGATCTCAAAAAGATGAGCGGGCGCCGGAAAGAAGCGCCGCAAAAGTCTGTTGAGGAAGCTGCGCCCGAAGTCGAAACCGCATCGCCAGCTACGATCGAGGAGCCGTTTGAGATCGAATACTGGCCGGTGGCGCAGGAGTGGACGCCGCCGCCTACGCCAGAGGATGAAGAGCTGGCGGCAGTGATGGAGCCCGGCATGGAGCCGCGTTATGAGCCGGTGGACTTGACTGCGAAGCCACCTGAGCCGGAGCCGGAGATTGAAGAGCCCGTTGAAGTTGAGGAGTTGGTGAGTGAGCCCGATCTCGAAGATGGCTTATTTATAGAGCTGCTCGACGACGATGAGTTCTACTCAGGAAAACGTTATACGTTGCGAGTCTTAGTGAACAATCGCACGAATGGCGACGAGAAGCCGCTCGCGAATGTGTCTGTGTCAGTGAAGGTGCTGGGCACGACGTTCAGGCCGTTGATTTATACGTTGAAGACTGAGAGTGACGGAGTGGCGAGTGTTAATACCGACATTCCGCAGTTCAACTCAGGTCGCGCCGCAGTCCTCGTGCGCGCGGTGACGAAAGACCAGGCCGCCGAACTCCGCCGCATTATCCATCCAGCAGCGTAGAGAGTCACAAAAAGCACCAAAGAAGCGCATTAGCTTTTTTGTACTTTTTGTGCTTTTTTGTGGTTAATGAAAGTCTTCGTCAATGGAGAGCTAAGGGAAGTTGAGATTACTACCTTAGCAGAGTTGATCACTGAGCTGGATCTGCCTGTGGCGCGGATAGCGATCGAACTCAATCGTGAGGTCGTGCGTCGTAGTGAGTGGGACAGTACTATGTTAAAGGACGAGGACAGGATCGAGATTGTTCACTTCGTCGGCGGAGGGAAAAATTGATCATCGCAGGGCGA
The DNA here is from genome assembly GCA_035251975.1 of Pyrinomonadaceae bacterium. Lineage (GTDB taxonomy): Bacteria > Acidobacteriota > Blastocatellia > Pyrinomonadales > Pyrinomonadaceae > PSRF01. The sequence goes on from DATFDT010000260.1 coordinate 3,400, forward strand.
CAGTTTTCATCGCGCTTAATTATTGGGACGGGGAAGTATCGCAGCTACGAACAGATGCGGAGCGCGCATGAAGCTTCCGGGGCGGAGATGGTGACCATTGCGGTGCGGCGCGTGCCGCTGGATCGCAGTAGTGAATCGTTTCTCGATTACCTGAATCCTTCGCTTCAGATTCTTCCGAACACTGCCGGCTGTTACACCGCTGAAGACGCTGTTAGAACCGCCCGGCTCGCGCGTGAAGCGTTACAGACCGATCTCCTGAAGCTTGAAGTCATCGGCGATCAGACGACTTTGTTTCCCGATAACGAGCAGACACTCGAAGCCGCACGCATTCTCGTCAAAGAAGGTTTTGTCGTATTGCCGTACTTCAACGACGACCTGATCATGGCGAAGAAACTGCTCGACGCGGGTTGTGCAGCGATCATGCCGCTCGCCGCGCCGATCGGATCGGGTCTCGGTGTTCAGAATCCCGCAAACCTGCGAATCATGCGCGAGCAGTTGCCCGATGCGACGATGATTGTCGATGCAGGTGTGGGAACGGCGAGTGACGCAGCGATCGCGATGGAGCTCGGCGCCGATGGCGTGTTGATGAACACTGCGATCGCAGAGTCTGAAGATCCGGCGAAGATGGCGACTGCGATGAAGCTCGCGATCGAAGCTGGAAGATTAGCCTACGAGGCGGGAAGAATGCCGAAGCGGTTGTATGCGAGCGCCTCCAGTCCGTTAACAGGCGTGATTCGATAGGTAGACGTAGACAGGATTTACAAGATCTTCAGGATTAACATGTAAATCCTGTGAAATCTTGTAAATTCTGTCTAACCACTGTTTGGCAGCACGAGCTCAACCAGTTCCTGCTCGCGCATCACGCGATCGCCGAGCTCTGTTGTTGATATCGTCGGATATGCGCCGGGTTTTACACGCAGGCAACGGGCTGCGATGAGGGCGTCAATGTAGGTTTCGAGCTCGTCCTGCGCCATGTCGCGCAACAATCCATAGGTCGACAATTCGTTTAAACGCGCCGTCAATAACTGCTTTGCCGACGAGCCTCGCAACGTCTGGATCAGCATCTTCTTTCCGAAGCGACCGTTCATTCGTTTCGCGCACGCGAGAATTTTTCGCACGCGCAGTAATTCATCGTCCGTCGGTGCGCGTGGAGAAGAATCGAGAGGTGCGGCAGGAACGGGCGTGGTGGATGTTGGTTCGCAGTTACCGCACGTCCCACACAGCCGCTCGCTTTTGCGGTCGCCGAAGTAATTAAGGATGTACGCGCGATAACAACGATCCGTGTAGCAGAAGTCGATCATCGCGCGTAGCTTGCGTCGCTCGAGCTCGCCACGACGTGAGATGTCTGCCGGATCGATACGCAGCTTCGCGACGGGCTCGTTATCGAGCATGATGATGCTGCGGCCCTGTTGCGCGCCACGACCGCCGCGATTGAGTGCGGGCGCCGTTCGTTGAATGTGTCCGGCGCGCTCGAGTATGTAAAGCGCTGATTGCACCGCCATCTCGTTTGTTTCGCCTGATCGCCGCGCAATCTCCTGTGTCGAGAGCTCGATTCTTTTGAGCTCTGTCCCCGCGAGTGAGTCGTAAACCTGTTTGATGACGCTGATGTTTGGATACGAGCCTTCGATGAAGAAGTCGTGTGTGTTTTTGTCCGCGTAGTTGAAGAGCAGGACACACGTCGAGGGTAGACCATCGCGACCGGCGCGCCCGATCTCCTGGTAATACGCTTCGATCGAGCCGGGCATCTGGTAATGGACCACGAAGCGGATGTCAGGTTTGTCGATGCCCATTCCGAACGCGTTCGTGGCGACGATCATCTGCGTGCGGCCGCTCATGAAATCGTCCTGCGCCTGGACGCGTATGGCGTCGCTCATGCCTGCGTGATATTCCGACACTTTAAGATCGAGCGCCCTCAGTTTCGCCCCAACCTGTTCCACCGCTTTTCTCGTCGAGGCGTAGATGATTCCGGAACCGGGATTTTGGCGAGCTAGATTGCGAATGCGTGCGATCTTTTGTTTCTCGCGCTCCGTGTGGTCGACTTCGATCGAGAGATTGGGACGGTCAAAACCGCTGACAAACGTTTGTGGACGATCGAGACCGAGTTGCTGAATGATGTCGGAGCGGACGTAGGGCGTGGCCGTGGCGGTGAGCGCGAGTGTTTGAACTTTGTTCAGCGACTTAATGACGCCCCGCAGGCGCAGGTAGTCGGGACGGAAGTCGTGACCCCAGGTTGAGATGCAATGCGCTTCGTCGACTGCGAAGAGTGAGATAGGGATCTGTTGTAGGGCCGCGTTGAATCGGCTGCTGCGAAAGCGCTCGGGGGCGATGTAGACGAGTTTGTGCTCGCGGCGTCTGAGCGCGTCGATGCGCGCGCGCTGTTCCGATTCGGAGATCGAGCTGTTGATGAAGGTCGCGGGCAGTCCCCGAGCCAGCAATGCGTCGACTTGATCCTTCATCAAGGCGATGAGAGGAGACACGACAAGTGTGACTCCGTCGAGGATCATCGCCGGTAGTTGGTAGCAGAGAGACTTGCCGCTGCCCGTCGGCATCACGACAACAGCGTCCTTGCCTTCGAGGATCGAGCCGATCACTTCGCGTTGGCCTTCGCGAAAGTCTTGGAAGCCGAAGTGCTGTTGGAGCGAAGCGACTGCGTCCGTGAGCGAGTGCATGCGTGCGAGTCTATAACACGGATCTTACGGATCGGTGCAAATCCGTGGCAAAAAATTTGAATTTCTCGGGTTGGGCGGGCCGAGAGCGAAGTCAGCGACGTTGTTGCGCGTGTCTGTGCAGCCAGACGCGGCGCGTGAGATCGCGTTTATATTGCTCGGTGCGGGAGCAGGCGCGGAGCCTTTGAAACAGTTGGCTGTGCTGCCGTAGCCGACGAGATCGACGATGTTCGGATCGTTCGGACATGTGCCGGTTAGTGCCGTTGTAGATCTGATCAGCAGGACTTTACCGGAGCCGGCGGCCATAGCGATCGTGCCGGTTGCATCAGGCGCTGTTAACAAGGCGCCATTGCTGCCGCCTGAGCTTTCCTGGATCAGGTAATACTGTCCTGGGTTAAGGACAACTGAAGTTAGCGGCGTGACAGACCACGTCGAGGCTGTCGCGCTCGCGTACTGCACCGACCAGCCGTTGAGATTAACTGGTGAATTACCGGCGTTGAAGATCTCGATGAAGTCATTACGCAACGGCGCGCTGGAATTTCCACCACCACCGAAGACCTGGCTGATCACGATGTGCGGCGATGAATCAGGCGATGGTGTTGGTGTTGGAGTTGGTATCGGAGTTGGTGTTGGTGAAGGACTTGGCGACGGTGATGGTGTCGGCGTCGGTGTCGGTGTCGGTGTCGGAGTGGGTGTTGGTGTCGCTCCTATTAGTGTTAGCGAGACCGAATTGCTCAGCACACCATCCGCTGACACGACGAGTGTTGATTTCCCTGCGCCACGCAATTCAGCGGGTACGAGTATGTGAATCTCGTCGAGTCCCGGCAGACTCGCCGGCAATACAATCTCCACGATCACGGGCTTACCGTTGATCGTCACTGATATGCTTCTCGCCTGCGCGACACCAGTTACAAATATCGATAGCCTTAACTCACCTTTTGAGGGATCAAATGGCCCCGGCGTTAGCGTGTCAGAATTCAGAATGATCCCGTCGCCGGAACTATTGAACACGCCAGGCGCCGTAGCAGAAATGACGGCTTCAGCCTTTGACTGCAACCCATCTCCATTTGTTACAAGAAACTCTGCAGGACCAACTAGTCCACTCGGAACGACGAACACGACCTCGTTCGCAGAGACATAGAATATTCGCGCCGACTGGCCATTCACTGTGACCGTCGTTCCAGCAACAACGAACGGCAATTCATCGTCCGATTCAGTTTTGACTGCGAGCGCCTGCCCGCGAATACTCGCAATGCTACCCGGTGCGATGTTCTTCAACTGTGGCGCCGCAGCATTTACGACACTCGCCGCACCAACCGCTCGCGGCACGATCGTCGCGACATAAATCTCACTGTTATTTCTCAGATCATCATCACTCACCGGCCCGGAAAGTATGCGTGGAAAATTGAACGCGACCACACTCCCATCGAAGTTGAGCGACGAAACCACTTCACCAGTTGCTGTAGAAGGTGCATTCGTGATCTGCTGAAAAACACCGGTTGGCAGATCGAGTACATAAAGCTCGACACCGCCATCACTCGGCCCAACTACCCGCCTGCGCGTCGCAAACGCCACACGCCGTCCGTCACCGCTGATCGTCGGCTGCAGTTCCACATCAACCGCTCTCGATCCCAAATTTGTTAACTGCCGAACCGAATCATCACGTTCATCAAACATAAAAACCTGCGTCTGATTCAGCCCCGTAGCGGCCGAATAAACCACACGCATCCCATCATTACTGACGGCCCGACCCTCAACCACCGACAACTCCACCACATCAGTCGCCAGCACTCGACTCGCCAGCGTCCGCGTATCAATCCGTATTAAATCCGCGTTATCCGTGGCTGGGTTTTTCCTTTTGTAATGAACCCATGCCCCATCCCCACTAATCTTCGGACTCACGCCGCTGCCGAACCGCGTCGACTTCCGCTCCACCGTGTCATAAACAACGATCTCTCCATTCGACGAAAACGCCACAGCACGACCATCACTCGAGATAGACGGCTGAAAATTCCCATCAGTGGTTTCAGTCAATTGATTTAACTTCACACCATCGAACAAAAAAATCTCTGAACTCCGATCGGCATTTCGCCCGACTAGATCCTCGCGGGAAGCAAACACGACTATCCTTCCATCGCTCGATATTGCCGGACACACCGCGCGCGTCCTGCCAATCTCGACAAACGACGGATCAGCACGCAACACGCGAAACGACGCACTTCCGCCCGTATTCGCGAGATCCGCAGTCGATTCAAAGACAATCGTTCGTCCATCATCACTGATTGTCGGATTGAGATTGAGCACGTGCTCGGGCGTGTTAGTAACCCGCGTGAGCGTCGCAAATGACTGCACACGTCCCGGTCCATATAAAGCAATGGCGATAAAAGTAAAAACGGTGATGAGGAAAAAGGTTGTGAGACGAAGCATCGTGAGGTTGCTCCTAACTTAAATTTTTCTGCGCATTCTACACACATATTAAATAATTTCAAGCAGAATCTATTGGTGGTATTCTCCAGGCCGAGAAAATCAAATGCGAATACTCGTGAGTGGTTCACATGGACTCGTCGGCAAGGCGCTTATCAATTCTCTAAGATCTGACAGCCACGACATCGTTCGGCTCGTGCGAGGCAAGCCCGGCGGCACAACAGAAATCGAGTGGCATCCGAATCAGGAAAAGCTCGACGCCGCAGCACTCGAAGGCATTGACGCTGCTGTCCATCTCGCCGGTGAAAGCATTGCGAGCGGTCGTTGGACCGACGAGAAGAAGCGCGCGATTCGCGATAGCCGCGTCAAGGGGACGACGCTGTTGAGCGATGCCCTTGCGCGACTGTCGCGTCCGCCATCTGTGTTCGTGAGCGCGTCGGCGATTGGTTACTACGGCAATCGTGGCGATGAGTTGTTGACCGAGAAGAGCGCGCCCGGAGACGATTTCTTAGCGAACGTTTGTGTCGAGTGGGAGAATGCCACGATACCCGCGATCGAGAAGGGAATCAGGACTGTGCACACGCGCTTCGGCATCATTCTCGATGCGAAGGAAGGCGCGTTAGGCAAGATGCTGACGCCTTTTCGGATGGGGATTGGCGGGCGCGTCGGTGACGGCAAGCAATGGATGAGCTGGATCGATATCGAGGATGTTGTTAATGGTTTGAAATTCTTGATTGAAGGATCGGTGAATGGACCAGTGAACTTTGTCGCGCCGAATCCGGTGACAAATGCGGAGTTCACGAAGGCGCTGGGCCATGCGCTGTCGAAGCCGACGCTGATTCCCGTGCCGGCGTTTGCGGCCCGTTTGGCGTTCGGTGAAATGGGAGACGCGCTGTTGTTATCAGGGCAAAGGGTCAAGCCAGGCGTGTTACAGCAAAGTGGCTTCAGTTTCGCTTATTCCACGCTGGACTCGGCACTAAGGCATCTTCTGGACGCGGATAAACGCGGATAAAGACGCGGATTAGGTGCTGAGTTCCGGGAGAACCTGGAATACTTCAAGTGCGTACCTGACGTTCCCAAACGGCGCTGACACCTGCACACCCTGAATCTCATCACGTACTTCCAGCAGCGACTCGCGCGCGATCTTCAGCCCTTCGTCACGCCCGGCTTCCTTGCTGATGTTTGAAGCCGCGCGCATGCGGTCCATGATCGACGGCGTCACACGCACGCCCGGCACCTCGTTGTGCAGAAACTCCGCGTTGCGATACGAGACCAGCGGCCAGATGCCCGCAATGATCGGAATGCGCACGTGCTCGATGCGTTTCAGAAAATCACGCAGTTGACCGGTATCAAACACGGGCTGCGTGATCGCATACTGCGCGCCTGCTTCCACCTTCCACTCGAAGCGCTTGATCTCTTCGTCGAGATTGATCGCTCCGGGATTCACGCCCACGCCGATACAGAACGACGTCGGCTCGCCGATCGGATTGTTTCCGAGGTCGAGACCATGATTCAGCTTGTTGACCATGTTCGTCAGACCGATCGAGTCGATATCGAAGACGGCGGTTGCGTCCGGGTATGGTCCCATCTTCGGTGGATCGCCCGTGATCACTAAAATATTTCGCAAGCCGAGCGCGGCTGCGCCGAGCAGATCAGACATCATGCCGAGCAGGTTTCGATCACGACAGCAATAGTGCAGCACCGACTCGATCCCGATCTGTTGTTCGACTAAAACAGCAGTCGCGATCGCACTCATGCGCGACTGCGCCCGCGCGCCATCGGGAATATTCACACCATCGACACCGGCTTCTTTCAGCAGACGAATCGAGTCGAGCGTTTTCTTCGCGTCGACACCTTTCGGCGGCAACACCTCGACTGAAGTCACAAACTCACCGAGCGCGATCTTGCGTCCCCAGTTCGAACGTTCCTCAGGCGGAACGACATGAATATCCGGCGGCGTTGTGTCGACGGTCACTGTCGCGCCGCCGCTGAATGTCGTGCGCTGTGTTCGTGGTGAAGCGGCGCGCACTGAATCGGAAATCAGCTTGATGTGCGCGGGCGTCGTGCCACAGCAACCACCAATAAACTTCGCGCCCGATTGAATAAACCGTTTCGCAAATTTCGACATGTACTCAGGCGAGCACATGTAAAACTGCCGCCCTTGCACGTCGCGCGGCAGTCCGGCGTTTGGTTGTGCTGAAAGCTTCTTCTTCGTGACCTCGCGCATCTTCTCGAGCGCGCTGAGAATGATCGCTGGTCCGACACCGCAGTTCAGACCAATCACGTCTGCACCCCACTCGTCGAGACGCTCAGTAAACAGTTCCGGCGTGGTGCCAAACATCGTGTTGCCGTCAGTCATGATCGTCATCTGCGCGATGATCGGCAGGTCGCAAAGCTCACGAATAGCAGCAATCGCCTGGCGGATCTCTGACACGTCAGAAAAAGTTTCGAGGCAGAAGAGATCGACACTGCCTTCGAGCAACGCGACAGCCTGCGCCTTGAACATCTCGCGCGCTTCTGCATAAGAAGTTGGACCATACGGCTCGATACGCAACCCGAGTGGTCCAATCGCGCCCGCGACGTACGCACGCTCGCCCGCGGCCTCACGCGCCACCCGTGCAGCGATCGCGTTGATCTCGTGCAGATTCGCTTCGAGTCCGTATTGCTGGAGTTTGTGTGCGGTGGCGCCAAACGTGTTGGTCTCGATGATGTCGGCGCCGGCGCGAATGTATTCAGTGTGAATCTCACGGACCAGATCCGGACTACTGAGATTCAACTCGTCGTAGCAACGATTGATGTAGACGCCCTTGGCGTAGAGCATGGTGCCCATTGCGCCATCAACGACGAGGATGCGATCGCTGGAGAGAATTTCTTGAAATGGTTGCATCTTCTTGAAGCTAACCGGCAATGAAAAAGCCCCGCGCCAAACAACGCGGGACTTCAAATCGGTTTGAAGTTTTTCGGGTCTTTGCTGCTCCCCGAGCTGTTTAGCTGGTTATTTTACGTGGCCGCAAGTCGCCTTAACTCACCACGCGTGTCATCGGTGCTTATACGCCCCGCAGACCACGACTGTCAAGTTTGGTTGGCTGGAAGTTTAGCCACAAAAAGGCACAAAAGCTCAAAAAACAGCAGGAACTTGTTTGAGCTGTTTTGGGCCTCTTTCTGGCAGCCACATATCGTGCGGCGAGATCAGCACAGGTTCCGATCTTGGGACGCGCGTGGGGGAAGAGTGTCTTGTTTTTTCTGTCACGCTGACAATCACGTTCAGAATGACCGGATCGTGTGGAATAAACAAGTACAATGTTTTCAATAACTTACAGCCATAAAATTGAAACGAATTGGCAACTGTGTTCGTAGTTTGTCCATCAGAGTTCCGGTCCTTCAGTTACAGCTTGCTGTTCGGAAGTCTTGACTGTTTGTTCGGTGCAGTCCCCTGAGAGTCTGCATAAAGTTGAATACCTGGTGGCGTTATGGTCATCGTTAATACGGAGATATTACTGAATGAAGTTTCCCCGCAGGTTACCCCATTTTCGCTCTTTGAAGTTTGCCCCGTTCGCTATCATTTCGCTGTTCCTGTTCAGCAACCTGACTGGTCTATTGTTCAGTCGCGTGATGGCGCCAGACGTCATCGCGAAGCCTGACACAACGTTTCGCATTCCCGCTGACATTCCGACTTCCGGTGACCCGGAATTGGACCGGATCATCTATGAAGCAGGTGAGAAGGAAGGTATCGATCCGCGGTTCATACATGCCGTGATCTGGCAGGAGTCGAAGTACAAAGTAGAAGCGCGGTCCCACGCGGGCGCGCAAGGCCTGATGCAGTTGATGCCGGCGACGGCGAAGCGTTTTGGGTGTCACGATCCGAACGACCCGGCTGACAATATCGCGGCGGGTACCAAGTATTTGAGCTGGCTGCTGAAGCGATTCGCGGGCAACGTGGAACTCGTGCTCGCGGGTTACAACGCAGGCGAAGGCTCGGTTGATAAGTACGATGGAATTCCGCCGTACAACGAGACGCAGAATTACGTGAAGATCATCTCGAAGCGTTACGGGAAGATGTACCACCCGGTACCCGTTGCCACTGAAACCAGCGCCGACTAGAAATATGGTCCTATAAATCTTATAGGACCTATATCGCTTGACACTCTCCCTCACATTTTGGCTGAATGCTCACGGTCTTTTCCCTAAGCTCCGCATTACTGAATAAAGGAACCTTCCTATGAGCACATCGCAAGATGCGGCTGCCTCCAGCCTTGACCGTAGTTTCTTCGGACACCCTGCTGGTCTCTCGACGCTCTTTTTCACCGAGATGTGGGAACGTTTCTCCTACTACGGTATGCGCGCGATCCTCCTGCTCTACATGACCAAAACGTTTGCGGAAGGCGGGCTTGGGCTCGATGAGAAGTACGCCGGCTTGATCTACGGAACGTATGTTTCCTCTGTTTGGTATCTGCCTCTGCCCGGAGGTTGGCTCGCCGACCGCATCCTGGGCGCAAAGCGAGCGGTGCTAATCGGCGCCATCATCATCGCCTGCGGACACTTTTCGATGGCGGTGAATTCCAAGCTGACGTTTTACGCTGGTCTAATACTGATTGCCTGCGGGACTGGATTGCTTAAGCCAAACATCAGCGCGATGGTGGGGCAACTCTATTCCGAAGAAGACAAGCGGCGCGATTCAGGCTTTTCGATCTTCTACACTGGCATCAATCTCGGCGCATTTCTCGCGCCGCTCCTCGTCGGGTATCTAGCCCAATCACAGTCTTTTCGAAACTTCATTGCGTCGTGGGGATTCAGTCCAAACTCGAGTTGGCACTGGGGATTCGGTGCGGCCGGTGTAGGAATGACTCTCGGTATCATTCAGTATGTACTTGGTCAAAAGCGGCTGGCTGCGGTTGGAGGTAAGCCTGAGATTCCGTCAGCGACGGCAGAGACCAGCTCGGGAGTAGATTACGTGACGCTCGTGCTCGCTCTGGTTGGCGGAGCCATCGGTGCGGGACTCGGACTGCGCTTCGGCGAGGCTCTCATATCTGCACTGTTCCCAACTGTAGTCGGATTCTTTTTCGGGTATATCCTGGGAATCATGCGCCACTTAAAAGGCGAGGAATTCAGGCGAGTGATCGTCATCTTTATTCTGTTTGTTTTCTCGATCCTGTTTTGGATGACTTACGAACAAGCCGGCTCGAGTCTAACGCTCTTTGCCGATCGCCTGACGAGAACCACGATTTTTGGTTGGACCTACCCATCGAGCTGGTTTCAGGCTGTTCCCGCGCTCTTCGTGATCATCTTCGCGTCAATCATCGGCGCGGTCTGGTTAAAACTCGGAGATAGGCAACCCTCGAGCCCGGGCAAGTTCACGATCGGACTATTCTTCGCCGGCATTGCTTTTGTCGTGATCGCGTTCGCCTCTAACCTGGCCGGCAGCGGGCGTGTGAGTCCGATGTGGCTCGTGCTGGTTTACTTCCTCCAAACGATCGGCGAGCTTTGTTTGAGCCCGGTCGGTCTCAGCACAACTACCAAACTCTCTCCCGGAAGAATGGTCGGACTGATGCTCGGCGTGTGGTTCCTTTCGATCTCGATCGGAAGTTATATCGCGGGACTGGCGACGGGACTATTCGCAGGCAACGACAACACCGCGTTAACGCGAGGCTTCGGCATCTTCGCCGGAATCACTCTGGTGGCGGCAATCATACTTGCAGTATTGACACCTCTCATCAAGAGGATGACTCCAAGAGCACAATGAAGAGAATAATTTTACTCGCGATAGTTTTTTTGGCCCCGGTCGCACAGTCTTTAAGAGCACAAAACAAACAACTCACCATCGACGACATCTTCGACCCGGTCAAGAAGGTCAACTTCAACGGCTCGACTCCCACCGTTCGCTGGCTCAAGGACGGCAATCACTACTTGTTAATCAACGAGGCTTCCCGGCGCGACGTGCCGCGACTGCAAAAGGTGAATGCCGCCACTGGCGAAGCGGCGCCGTTCTTCGATGCGGCCAAAATGCAGGCTGCATTTGCTGCCTTACCGGGGGTGAGCGCGCAGGATGCACGACAACTCGCGAACCGCAGCAACTACAATCTCAACCCCGCTGAGACGGCGGTTCTGATCAACTGGTCCAACGATCTCTTCTACTACGAGTTTGGCGGCGATCGCGCGATTCGTCTCACGAGCAATCCCGAAGAAGAAGTGGGCGAGGGCTTCAGTCCGGACGGACGCATGGTCAGCTTCGTGCGCGAGAACAATTTGTACGTTGAAGATCTTGGCATGCAGCGTCGCGAGCGCGCCCTCACGCGCGACGGTAGTGCGAAGATACTCAACGGCCGTCTGGATCGGGTCTACCAGGAAGAGCTTTATGGACGCGGAAACTTCGGTGCGTACTGGTGGAGTCCTGACTCGACGAGCATCGCATTTCTGCGTATCGACGAGTCGCCGGTGCCTGAGTTCACCGTTGTCGATCACATTCCATATCACCAGAAGGTCGAAGTGATGGCGTATCCGAAGGCCGGCGATCCGAATCCGATCGTGAAGTTAGGTGTGGTCAATGCAGCGGGCGGCGAAATTCGCTGGATCGATACGTTCAAATATCAACCGGAAGATTTTTTGATCTCGCGTGTGACGTGGACGCCTGACGGCGAGAAGGTCGTCTACCAGGCGCAGAACCGCGAGCAGACGTTTCTCGACGTGAACTTCGCAGATCCGCGCAACGGCAAGTCGAACAACGTCATTCATGAAACGTCGAAGGCGTGGGTTGCGATCAACGAACAGCCGATCTGGCTAAAAGAAGGCTCGTTCATCTGGGCCAGCGAGCGCAACGGTTGGGAACACCTCTATCACTATTCCGCCGACGGAAAGTTGTTGCGACAGATCACAGACGGCAAATGGGAAGTACGCTCGATCGAAGGTGTGGATGAAGCGAATGGTTACATCTATTTCATCGCGACCGAGCACAGTCACATCGCGCCGCACGGTTATCGCGTCAAGCTTGACGGCAGTGGCCTGACACGTCTCACGCAAACAGAAGGCTCGCACCGTCTCGATCTGAGTCCGGCAAACAACTACTTCGTCGACGTTTGGAGTGACGTCAACACGCCCTCGCAAGTTCGCTTGTACGATGCGTCAGGCAAACTCGTGCGCGTGATCGCCGAGAACAAAGTCGACGCGCTGAAGCAGTACAAACTCGGAACGACCGAGCTTATGCAGGTGAAGACGCGCGACGGCTTCGTGATGGAAGCGATGATGATCAAGCCGCCGGACTTCGACGCGCGCAAGAAGTATCCGGTGATGAGTTTCACCTACAGTGGTCCACACGCGCCGCAAGTTCGTAATGGTTGGGGCTCGCAGACGTACATGTTCCACCAGTTGCTGGCCCAGAAGGGTTACATCATCTGGGTTTGCGACAATCGCACTGCGAGCGGCAAAGGTATGGATGCGACTTGGCCCGTTTACAAAAACTTCGGCGAGCTCGAGCTGCGCGATCTCGAAGATGGTGTGACGTGGTTGAAAAGCCAGCCTTACGTTGATGGCTCACGCATTGGGATCTGGGGATGGAGCTACGGTGGTTTTATGACGACCTATGCACTGACGCACAGCGAGTCGTTCAAGATCGGCATCGCGGGCGGGACAGTGGCTGACTGGCGCGATTACGACAGCATCTACACCGAGCGTTACATGGGAACGCCGCAGAACAACCCCGAAGGCTACAAGAAGAGCTCGCCGGTGAACGCCGCGAAGAACCTGCACGGGAAACTGTTATTGATTCACGGTGCGATTGACGACAACGTTCACATGCAGAACACGATTCAGTTTATTTACGAATTGCAGAAGGCAGGAAAGCAGTTTCAGTTGATGCTGTATCCGAAATCGCGGCACGCCGTGACGGATCCGTTACTGCTAAAGCACATGCGACAGATGATGCTCGACTATATCCTCACAAATCTTTAACTCTCTGTGTAAAAAACGGGTGGCCACGGAGGGCCACCCCTACAGTTGTTGCTCATCAGGCGCATTCGACGAAGTAGCGTGG
>DATFDT010000261.1:0-12742 GCA_035251975.1 Pyrinomonadaceae bacterium
CGCAGAGATCACGCAGAGAAGAAATTAGAGCACTGCCCTATTTTAATATGTTGAAATTTTCGTTTCCGTTTCATCCTCGAAGCTTGTTCCAGACACTCGGTTCACCCTTGCGGCGAATTAACTCGGCAACGAGGAGATAGGCTTCAGCGTAGAGTGTGCGCATCTCGTCTTGCGTCCGCGGGTGTTGCAGGCGCTGCTCCAGCTCGTCTTCCGAGAGGCGATTTCGGGTAGCGTAACGCGAAATCATTTGCGCCTCGCCCGCCAGGTAAAGCGCAAATCCTTCTTCCAACCAGCGTGGTGCCCGCTTGCTGATTGAATCGATCAAGATGTGCGCGAGTTCATGACGAAGCGTGGTGAGGAGAACGCCGCGCTGCTTCAGGATCCGCACAGGTTGCAATTCGATTCGATTGCCCAGGGTTGCGGCAGCGGCCCACCACGGTTGGCCCGTGCGGGAGGTGAAGTCGCCCGTGCTTTCATTTAGTCGAACTTCGAGCCGCGGAATAGATGTTGACGAAGCACGGCGCAGATAATCGTTGCGCGTCGATTCGAGCGTACTCAAGATCTGGTCCACGGTGCGTCTGTCGACGTCGGCGGGATAAGAAAGACGAAAGTGTTCGGAAGAGATGGTTAGGAGTTTGAGACTACTGCTGCGAGCGACGTAACTATAGCCTCCGGGCAAAACGTCCGCCTTCGATTCTCTTTTCACGACTGTTCCGGGAAAATATTTTTCAAGAATCTTCTGATAACTTGCGCCATGCGCAGCCATCACGTGGGCGCCTTCCTGACAGAGACCGAGCCCATGACCAAAACCGCTGCCGCGGAAAACGAAGTTCGATCCTGAACGACTAACCTCGAATCGCGAACTCTTCAAAACGTTCCATCCGAGAGCGCGTCCGACGATGATCTTGAAATCCCAGCCGCGCACGGTTTTGCGATGCTCGCCTTCGATTGTGATGAATTCGGCACGGCCTGTTTCATCGTGCTTGCTGATTGAAATCTGATCGAGCCGGTTGCCGGCATCTGTTCGCGAATCACTTTGCAGCGCGCGCAGGAGATCGGCGCGGCTAATGGTATCGGTCCACTTCGCGTGCGGGCCGGCATCGCAATATTCATCGCGCACGCCGCGAAGATAAAGAGCCGGAGTCACGCCCCAGAGGTCTCGTATGTTGGCAGTTGCACCACCACACGAAGCGCCGAAGTATGCATCGATCGGTTCGCCGCGGTCGTCGATCAGCACTTGACCTTCAGTCGCGCGAACTGCGTTTAGAAGAGTGCTGGTTATGGCATTTGAATCGACAAACCTCTGACAGTGTGTCGTCGAACAAAAATCGTAACCGTTCGTTGCATGGCGCCCTCGGTTCTTGAGCGCGTAGGTGCGAATAGAAATGGCGAGGGCTTTCAGTGCTTCCGGCTCAGGCTCAACTGTCCCTTCGGCGCGCATTACTCCGAGTACGTAATCTTCGAGTGAGAGTGTTTGCGTTATGTTCTCGCGCACGAGATGGACTTTGATCGGTGACGTCGCGTCTGTGGAACGTGCAACGACGTCGAGATTTTCAGCCCTGTTGGCATCGCTTCTTACGGATGTCTCGCGACTGGCTTCATTCGCGTACGTCTCGAAGATGGGCCGCGCGATCGTTGCGGCTTCCGATCCGTGCGCGCGTGACAAAAGCACCAGCACTGCCAAATTGATTTGCGATGGATCTAATTCGCCGCTGCTCTGAAACGGCGCCGCGAATCCAACAAACCAGCCGTTGTTGCGAAAACCTTTTGCCGGCAGCGCTGTACCAGTCTTACCGATGATGGTTAACGGCAGCGAATCCAGTTTAGCTGCGCGCGCCGTTCCGTATCTGATCGCGCCGCGCATGCCGTCGACGATGATGGCTCGATGTTTTGAGGCGATGTTGATGTTGGATTGTTCGACTGCTTGAAAGTGATCGCTTGTGGTCAACTGCGGTTTGAATAAGTGCCCGCCATTTACGAGCGCCGCGTAGGCTTTCAACAATTGAATCGGTGTGACCTGGATGTGATCGCTTTCGCCGACTGCGGCGCGCTCGCGGCAATCCGCCTGAGCACTGTTTCCGATCTCGCACGGACGCAAGACCCCGTTCTGACCAAAGTCGAACTCACGAAGAGTAGCCACTAACTGATCTCTGCCGAGTCGCTGGCCGGCGGTCGCGAAATAGTAGTTGCAGGAATAGGCGATCGCCTGCGAGGGCGAAAACGGTGGCAGGTGATCTTTGTGCACGCAGGACAGTGAAAAATTCAATCCCGTGAAGCGACCGGGGCAGACAGTGCGTGAGCCCTCATCGATCAAGTCGGTGCGCAGGGCAGCCAGCGCTGTAAATGGTTTGATTGCAGAGCCGGGCATTAGCGCCTGCTCATAGGCCAGTTGTTGATTGACGATCGCGCGGACGCGGCCCGTTTGCGCATCCATGACGATGATTGTTCCCTCGCGATCGGCGAGCGCAGCGGCGGCGGCGTTTTGCAGCGCAGCGTCGATTTCGGCTTCGTTAGTATTAGAACGGGCCCAGTTGACCGCAATACGCGGTGAAGAAAGCGTGAGAAATAAAATCGCCGCGCTCGCAAACGAGAGCAGCATTGCATGCTCGCGAGTCATGCGGCCGACTCCGTTGGAAGCGCGACGGCTGGGGCCGAAACCTCCGCAGGCAAACTGGGGATGGCTCTCGCGAAGGTGGTCAACGTCAGGACCCAGCCAATCAGGCTGAACACGAACGACAGCAGCAATCGCAGACCAAAAAACGCGAACTCGGTTTTGTTGCCGTTGAAGCGGAACGTGGGTACCAGGATGACGTACGGCAACACAAAGAAAATAATCAGGCCGAGCCCGTAAATCAAAACCGAATCTGGTGAAAAGGCGCGCGCGAGCGCCGAGGCTACTCTTCTGAAAAAAGATCTGGCGAATAGAGCACGGACTTCACCGCCCGCTATAGCGATCCACAGGTGAATTGCTGCGAGGGGAAAAGCTACTCCCCACAGGACAAAACGCAGCGAGGCAAAAATCAGACTGGGCCAATGGAGCGGTGGCTTTGCCGGCGTTATTGGCGTTGTTGGCTGGGCGGCTTTGGCCGGCGGCGGTATTTCCACGACTGGAGCCTGATATCGAGCCGAAACTTTGTTAAGCAGGTAATGGAGTAGCCACACAACCAACAGGACCAGAATAGTGACTACGAGGAATTTCAGAGCGTCGATCAGGATCACACGCCAACGTAACTTCTGGTCCATTGCACGATTGACGATCGCAGCTTGTAGTGTGAAGAAGCCGATGGGAATCAGGATCATCAGCGCGTAAGTAATGAGCACTTGCCAGATCGTAGCCTCGCGTATCGAGATAAAGATGTAAGACGCCACGAGCAGAAACGCGTAAATGATCGCAAAGACCAGTAGCGCACCAAAATTCGCAAACACTGTCGCGATCGAGCTGAGCCAAAGTTTCAGAGTAGTCATATCGCCAAAATTCCTATGGTTGATTCTCTGTGCAACCTTTGTGTCCTCTGTGTCTCTGTGGTTAATTGGAGTCGCAGCAATAACTCACCACAGAGACACAGAGGAACACGGAGGTTGCACAGAGAAGAAGCTCATTTCTTATCAAGGATCCGCAACCGGTCATTTGCTGTATTCGACTGCACGGTTGGCTGGTACATCAGCTCCGCGCGTGCGGGTGCGATCTTGAATTCGCCGGGCACCTCGACACGCATCGCGTATTGCAGCGTCGCGTCACCGTCAAAGTAATCCATGAAGATCGCCGTGCGATTGTCGCGGAACTCACGATTGGCGTACCAATCACTCCAATTGCCCAGCGAGTAGTTGAGATAAATCCCGCTCACGCGCGCGACTTGCTCTGCGCCCGCCGGAATCGGATCTTCGATCATCAAATACTGCGCGCGTGGTCCAGTCAGCCGCAGCCTGACGACAATCATGTCGCCTGAGCGCAGCTCGCCGGTTAACGGCTCAATCTTCCAGCTTGCCTTGTCGTTCTCACCTTCAGAGACGCGCAGCCGCAGATACTCACGCGTGATCTTCAATCCGCCCACCGATTGCGCAGCCACATTGTCATCTGCCGTAAAGTATTCAAGCGCGCTCGAAACATACAAAGCCCCCTTGCCGTGCTTCACGATTCGGATTTGATTTGATGGACCAATCTCCGTGCCCTTCTTCCAAACCGTCACCGTCTGTGCATTCGTGGCCTCACTGGCGCCCACGTGCTGTTCTGCAACCTTGACGCCGTTCAAGTAAACTTCGAAGTTGTAGTCGGGCGACAGTTCCTTACTGACTTTTAGGTAATCACTCAGCCCATAGATCGCGAACGCGGTTTCTTTGGTCGATAGCCAGTAGTAGCCGTTCTGCCGGTTCTTTACTAACCAGCGCGCCGCTTTGGGCAACAGATACGAGCCGGGATTGATCTGCGACAACGCCTTCAACGAAAGCGACGTCGCTTCGGCGTCAAGATAAACATCACGACCGTAATCGTTCTTTCGCGCCGTCTGCCAGTGCGCTTCAAACTCGTTCTGTTGCGCTGAGCTTTCGATCAGCTTCGCGATTTCCTGCGCGCGCGCGTCCTTGCGCTCCTGCAAAGCCAGCGCCAGTAGCGCACGCCCATATGGTCCAAGGTTGTTGCGCTTGCCATAAAGCTCATCGAGATAGTGAGTATCGCTATCACCGCTTTCGGTGAACGCATAAATCATGTAAGCGCGCGTTTCATCATCGATCGGATTCCCGTTATCGTTCTTGCCCGCGCTGAGCAGCGCCGAAAGTTTTTGCCGGCCCTGATCGTGCCGCCAGTTGTCAACCTGATAACCCGCACGACTCGCCATCCTCAGACCATCCACGACGTAAGCCGTCATAAACGGATCGCTCTTGTCGTCTTTCCACCAACCCCAACCGCCGTCGCCATGCTGGTACGCATACAGACGATCCAAACCTTTTCGAACTTTATTGTCGAGATCGTTCGACGCGCGAATCTTTGCTTCCGGAATATCCTTCAGTGTCTGGGCCACGACGATGTTCGGCACGAAGCTCGACATCGTTTGCTCAGTGCAGCCGTACGGATAACTCGTGAGGTAATCAAGCGCGCCGAACAATGCCCCCGCGATCGACGGCGACATTTCGAGACGCAGAGCCCGAGCCTGTTCATTCGCGAGGCCGGGCACATCCAGATTGAAAACTTGATCCGCATCATTTTGTGTGAGCGTAATCGCGTTGCCAGTCGTTCGTCTTAGACCATGCGGCACGATGTCCATCGTCATCTCGACTGCGTCGGACTCAGTATCTGTCAGCGCTTTCGCGAGCAGCGTCAGTTTACCGACCGTGTTCGCCTGTACGCGCCAGTCAACACGATGCTCGCCGTTCGGTCGAATCGTTACTGTTGACTCAGGCGAATCGAGCAACTGCGCGCCGTTCAATTCCAGCGAAATCTTCGTGGATTTGTCGCTCTTGAGGAAGTTGTGTACGAGGCCTGAGATCGTGACCGTGTCGCCTTCCGCCAAAAAGCGCGGCATTTCCAAACGCATGATCACGTCTTTGCGCGCAATCGTTTTCTGCACGACCGAGCCGACCCGCGTATCTGCCGTCACCCCACGCGCAGTTGCGCGCCATGTCGTAAGGTTGTCGGGCAGTTTGAAGCTCACCGTAGCTTTGCCATCACCGCCCGTTACCACATCAGGTTGCCAAAACGCGGTGTCTTTGAATTCCTTGCGAATCGTGGCTTCGGCGTAAGAGCTCTCGTTCTTGAAATCAGCAAGCTGGTAAGCAGGCTTGTTCTTCGCTAAATCCGCGTTCTTTTCCCCACCGTATCCAGTGAACGTGTAATGAATCGCAAGACTTGTAGCCACTTCGTTGTAGCGACGGCCATAGAACTCGCGCTTGATGTTGCCCGCCGATTCGGGTGCAATGCTGTAAATCGCTTCGTCAACAATTCCGAGGCTGACTTCCGTGTTCGCAGCGGGTGAGCCGTCTTCGTTGCGAGCCACTACTGTGTAAGACGCGACATCGCGCGGCTTAAACTCGCTCTTGTTTGGAACTATGTCGAGTTTCAGCATCTTGTCGCGCGCAGGCACGCCGATAATCTGGCTCTGGTTATACATGTCGCTGTTCTTGACGAACGACACGTCGAGGTAAACGTTCGGCGCGTACTTCTTCTCGATCGGTACGTCGATCACGATGCTGCGGCCGGCGGAATCGATTTGCCGCATGCTGAGCACTTCAGACAATTCAGTTGTCACCAGCAAGTGCGCCTGGTCCACGGGCAACATTGCCAGCACGTGCGCGGTTTCGCCCGGCTTGTATGACTTCTTATCGGGAACCAGCTTGATCGATTTAGCGTCGTAATTCTCGTATGAAAAATCGGACCACTGGCCCTTCTTGTCGGGCGCCCAGAACGAGCCGCCGCGATTCACGATCTCTTTGCCATCTTCAGTAACGATTGTTTTGACGTAGATGCTGCCTGGCGACGGCACTGTAAACTCATACGCGGCATTGCCCTCACTGTCGGTGTTGACTTCGCCCGTGCCTAACTCGCGTTCGTGAAGAATGTAATCAACGACTTCATACTTGTAGCCTTCATTCTCTTCCCACTTGCTTTGCCTCTCCCACTTTTGTTCGATGAACTTCAGCGTAACTTTTTCGGAAACAGGTTTACCCGCGTAATCCGCCGTCTTCACGCGAATCCTCGCGGCGTCACCCTGGTAATAGAGATAGCGTTCCGGATAGGCGTCGGCGACACTCTTGCCACGCGTGCCGATGAACGAAGCGGCGCTCTGCATCTCGCGGCGTGAGGCGTCCGTAACCTGCGCTTCCAACCGGTAGGAATAGTCCCATTCTTCTTTCGCATCGGGCGCAGGCACTTCGAATTCAACATACGCCTCGCCCTTCGCGTTCATCGTGTCGTCGCCTTCGGTAACCAGATCGGTGCCGTAGTAGCCGTAGTCCTCGTCGTCTCCGCCTTCATTGCCTGGACCAGCCTCGTCGTCGAACTCGTCCGCATCGTTGTCCCACCACCAGTGGTAATAGCGTTGTCTGTAGATGTAGTAGTGCACTTCGGCGTTAGTGACGGGCGCGCCGAAAAAATAATTCGCATTGATCGTAAAACGGACTTTCTCACCGACGGCGGCAAACTGTTGTGGCGTCTTAACAGTGACTTTGAACTCGGGTTTCTTGTATTCCTGAACCTCGAAATAGCCACTGGCGCGGACTTCGCCAATTGACGCAGTGATGTTGTAGCTGCCGAGCGGTGCTTCGTCACCGACGTCTAACTGGCCGCTGAAAGTGCCACGGTCCGAAAGCGACAGCTCCCTTTCAAAAACCTTGCCGTTGTTTGGATCTTCGATCGTTACGTTAACGTTTTTACTGTCGATCAGTTTGTAACCGTTCGTGGTCCACTGGCGCAGTATGCCTTTAAAGAAGACCGATTGTGCAGGTCGGTAGATTGGACGATCAGTGTAGATATAGCTGGTCACGTCCTCGCCGGTGAGCACATCGTCTGCGCCGCCGTAGCCGCCGAAGTAAAATGAATCGACGTCGGAGATGACGAAGTCATCGCGTTCGCGAGCCATGATCAGAAACGGGTTGCTTTTTGATTCTTCCCGGTCCACGTCTTCGGGCGGGGTTTCCGGTTTGTCGGGAACCTTCACATCCGTTTTGAAGATACCGGATTTGTCGGTCTTACCGTTCGCCAGGGTGTTCTTCGCGTTTGTGACTTCGACTGAGACGCCTTCGTGTGGCGCGCCTGTCTTCCGGTCGACGATGTAAACCATGACCTGACCGTGACGGCTCGTCTTTTCGATCATCGTGAGGTTAGTCACGATCGCGATCGAATAAGCGCGCATACCTTCGTTGACGCCTTCGATCAGGTACACGCCTGAATCCATCTTGCCGAGGGGAATCATGCGGCTGTCGTATTCGTTTTCCAGTGCGGGTAGTTTCTCGCGCCAGTCTTTCACCTTCTGATCCGGATTCAGCAGAGGCACGCGCGCATAGTCAGCCACGTTCAGCGGGGTGCGTTCAGCCGGCGGCTCCCTGCGAAACTTTTGATTGAAAGTTTCGCGATGATCTTTCTGCAGGTGAGCGCGGACAAAATCCTTGACTGTTCCGTAGAGCGAAGTCTTCAAGCGATGCGTACGCTCGAGGAGAGAAAGGCTTGCACCGTAACCCTCCGCGATTTGCTCCTTCTCTTTCTCGCCCATTTCGTGCGGATCATCGAGCTGCTTGAAGAACTTGTTCGGGTCTTTGATCCGGTAGACGCGGAAATCGAGATAGTCGATGTTCTGGTAGCTGGCCCACAGCCGCGATGTTTCGTTTGGCGAGTAAGAACGATTCGTCGTCAACGAAAAGTAGGGCTTGCTGGTTGGAACGATTTGGGGCTTCGCGGCCTCAGGCTGCTTTGGCGGCGGTGTAGCAGTGCGCGCGCGGATGATGTTGAAGCCAAAGACCGAAGCGACGAGCGCGAGATAGATAAAGACGGTCGCAAGTAAACGAGGGAACTTGGTGTCAGACACTTTGGTAATCCTCCCAACCGGGGATTTCTCTGTGCAACCTCTGTGTTCGCTGTGTCTCTGTGGTGAGTTATTGCTTTGATTTAGTTGACCACAGAGACACAGAGAACACAGAGGTTGCACAGAGAAGAGCGATCTCGTAGCTTTTGTGCACAGCCTCGCATCATTGCAAAATCTTCAAACGATAGAACCCGAGAAAATTCTTGTTACGCTCAACCGGCCGCCACCGCGGATCGGGATGCTGATCGAGCACAGAAAGCTCAACCTTCTTCACCGTTCCTTTGTCGATAGGTGACGAGCCGGTGTGATAAACAACCCAGTCCTGCGCGCCGTTGGTTGCAATACGCGCCTGGCCCAGAAAGATCATCACGTGATAGGGAAACTTCTGCACCCAGGGTTGGTAATAGAAGAGCAGATCGCCGGGCTGAGCTTCGCGTCGATCGCGACTGACGAACACGACGTTGAAATTCTTCAGCGTGCGAGCATCGGCGAATTCTGAAAACCGGCCGTTGCGAATGTCGGTTTCGGCAAATGATCCGAAATCCGTGCGAAAGATCTTTTCGCCGAATGGGTTGTGGTCCAGGTCAAAGCTCTTAACGTCCGGCGCCACAGTTTGGTAGGCCGGTCCCATCTTCTGAAACCAGATACGATCGTGATGTCGCAGCGCCTCGCGCATTGCGAATCGCGCCAGTCCGGCACAGTCGCGCTGTTCGTCATTCCATTGATCGCTGAGTTGATAGAACTGTGTTTCGGCGATTGCTGTAAACCAGCGGCGAAAGCTGTCGCGATCCTGAAACGTGCGCAGCTCGGTAATGTCCGGTATGCCGTCGTTATCAGAATCGATCAGTTCTGTGCGAGTGCTTGCGGGAGAGTTCGAAGCAGGTCGCACAACCGGTTCGATCTTCTCCGTGTGATGAAAGCGTTGGAAGCTCCAGGCAAGTGCGGTGGTGGATACGATAACGACGCCTGCCAATGCTAACCAGCGTTTCAAGGGGGCGCGCATTTGGGGGAACTCAAGCATTGGCGCTTAGATTACGTTTGGTATGGCTCGAGCGATACGCGGATGCTATCACGGATAGAGTCGGGCAACCACTATTTAACGTTGGTACGTACAGCGGTGAGAGAACGTGGATTCCCTCACCGATCTGCGCCGCGAAAAAAAACTTTCATTAATGACCGGGCTGCGTTTATGATTCCGCTGGTGCCGTTCGACGACCACTGTTGAGCTCACGATTCCTCGGCGCCCTCGTCCTGCGAAATAAAAGGTGGCCACTCCGACCACGCCCGCGACTCAAAATAAAACTATGCCCCCACGTAAAACGCCGCTAGCCCCACCGGTCTACCGCCCCCAACCGACACCGAAAGTCTTGCAAACGAAGTTGGCCCCCGGTCGGGCTCAGAAGTCTTTCACCACGCCCGCAGCACCGGCTCAGATGCGTCCCGCGCCACCGGCTCCGCCCGTCTATAACCCACAATCCACACCCAAAGTTCTTCAGAGAAAGCAGGTCATATCACCACCCGCACTACGCACCGCGCCCCCGACACGGCCGAGACCCGCCACTCCTCCAGCACGGCTCACCGCAGTCCAGCCGAAAGCCGCAATGCCCAATTTCAAGGACGTAGGAAGAATGGGTGTAGGACTTAAATCGTCAAACTCTCACATCGGGAACGCCGGCGCACCACGCGTCTCTGCGCCGCTGCGTCCTGCGCTTGCGCGTACCAACCTCGCCGGCACGATACAGCGGGCCGCGGCGGCCTATTCAGCATGGATGAGGAACAAGAAAGCCTTCATCGAAGAATTGGAAGATGACCATTATCTCTTGCAAGGGCTGACGGCCAACGTCGTGGGAACCGTGACGAACGCACATCATACTGTACGCAACGTCAAGGCACTCGACATGACTGACGCCGGCGTGGTGCACTCGGAGTTGAGGGATCGGCTGACCGAACTGATCTCGAGCGTCCATATCAGACCAGCGACGCCCACACACGACAACCTTGAGAGAAATCTACCGACAGGGAGCACCTACTACGAACTCGGAATGGAAGGTGGTGGCGGCGCCCGCATCATCTACGATACGAGCAACAGTGACATATACTTCAGCTACCATTACGGTGGACGCCAGAACGGCTTGCACACTGACAGCCCTTTTATCAAGCTCTCGAACCTGACGGCTGGGCAGCGGGCCGTCACCAAATACAAGATTTTATTCTTCCAGCTCGAAGCCAACGCGTATAAGAAGGCGCTTAAGATGAAAGGAAACGACTGGGCCATCGAGGCGAAACTTGCAGGACTTGAGAATACTCTCGACGGCCATGCGAATACGGCCAGCAACTACTTTAAAAACGTACAGGTTCCCGCCGAGCCCGCGATTGACGCCGTGGTCGCGGAGATGTGGCGCATCTATAATCGCGCGAAGGCGCAACCGAAGGCCGGCTTTACCTATCTCAATTCCTGTATCGGCGTGATGAAAAATATTAACGCGACGCACACGCTCTGAGAGACAATGCTGGCTGTGTATAAATATTCACTCTCGATAGCGCTGGTAATTTGCCTGCTTAGCTATGGGTGCAGAACTGCTAAAGATATTGGTACGACACTGGGCGAGTTGACAACGGTTCGCTCGGAACTCATAAAGAAGTTTGGTGAAGATGTTAATTTACACATCTACACCTTCCAGCATCAGACGAATATTTCGATTACATACGTCAACTCATCTTTGAACCTAAAAACGACGGAAGAACGTGCAAAGCGTGCACAGGAAACAGCAGAAATAGTCAGGCAGTATTATCCCTCTATCAAGAACGTCAGCGAGATCTGGGTTGGGTTCATGCGCGTTACAACTCGACTGGTGGTATTTCACTGGTCTGAGATGATTGAGGTCCGTGGCTTTGACAATGAAGCGCGAGCCTTGCGTGCTCCCGATACGGCGCCCTTGGATCCAGATCCAAATCGACCCGGAGTTCGCTACTCGGCAAATCAAAATAAAACGGAGATCTCGGGCCGTGGAATTCAGCTCGAAGGAACATCGGAAAAGGGCGTAACTGTTTTCCCACATTTCTCGGTCGTGGGTGACGCCAACAAGACAAGGTCAAAGCCACCCAACGAAGTGGTGCTCGACTTTGCCGTGTTTTCAGAGAAGCCGAAGTTTCCGAATCTCACGAAGATCGTTTTTCTCTCAGATAACAAGATTGTCTATCGAACCGAAGGTCAGTTCTCGACGTCGAAAATCGCGGATGATACGTACAGTGAGTTTTTGTATCTCCAGGTGCCGACTGCGGCGTTTCTGAAGATTCTGTCGGGCCGCATAGTCACGATCAAGCTCAATGAACATGAATACATGTTAACGGAGAGTCAGATTCTGCAAATCCAGGGGATGTCTGATTACCTCAGGTGAAAAAACCGCTCCCTGTACTAACCCGATCCAAGAATGATCTTGGACTTTTGAGACAGGCCTTTTCCGACGAAGAGTGATAGTTTTCTACGTCTGCTTGCGCCTTGTTAGATGAGGCAGAATATGAAGAGCTGTCAAAGAATCGTATTAATAGTTGCTGTCGTGATTGTTTCGGCTGTTTATGTCCCCGCACAAAATGCTGGTTCGTTTGGACAGAGAGCCACGAACGTACGAATAGAGATGCGGGACATTTACGGAGCCCTGTTCGTTACGATCGGTGGGACAGAGAAGAAGATCACGGACCAGGCACAGCAGGCGTGGATAATTAACCGTGGGCGACACGTGGTCTATTCGTCCAGCGAGGGCGCCGGTGGCTACGAGAACGAAGGCCAGAGCCTGCATCTTTACAACGTCGACACGGGCAATCAAAAGCGCATAATGTCGCACTATTTCATGGTCCAGACGGTAAAAGAGGTGGTGACAAGCAAGAACAAACGCGCTCTCCTCGTCACGATGGAAGACGGCGGTTTAGGAGCTTCCTATGTTGCGGTAGTTGATCCCTGGCGAGGTGAGGTTTTTTTCCGCCGGTGGGCTCGCATACTCGCTGACAAAGGCGACACTCTGGTTCTCGGATTTTACAAGGAAGACGACTGGGGCGAACCAGATACAAGCAAAATGCGTCCCTACAAGAGGGAACGACACAATCTAAACTCACTATTACTGCGGCGAGTGATCGTCAACAAGAAAGAAAACTGGATGGGCGATCCGGACGATTAAACCCCGCGGTCAGTTCTCTAAATAATCTAGGATTTCTCTGTGCAACCTCTGTGTTCTCTGTGT